>NZ_JBISBW010000003.1:0-220791 GCF_044392165.1 Cellulomonas sp. P22 | reverse complement strand
CCGGTGACCAGCCTCAGGAGCTGACCACCACCCTGCTCGACTTCCCGATCACCGTGCGCGCCACCCCCACCCAGTACACCTGGGACTTCGGCGACGGCTCCACCCCACTGACCACCACCGACCCCGGCGCCCCGTTCCCCGCCGACGGGCACGTGGACGCCGGCCGCTACCCCGACGGCGTCATCGGCTACCCCTACCCCCACCTGGGCACCTTCACCATCACCCTCACCACCACCTGGGCCGGTCAGTACCAGGTCGCCGGCACCACCACCTGGCTACCCGTCACCGGCACCGCGACCACCACCACGACCCACACCCCCGTGACCGTCCTCGAATCCCGCACCCACCTCGTCGCCGAGAACTGCCACCAGAACCCCACCGGCCCCGGCTGCTGAGAACCCCGGCTGCTGACACGAGCGGTCACGAGGACCGCGGTGAGTGAGAGAAGAGCGTCAGTCGCGACCGATCTCGGCGACGGTGGCCGAGGTGAGGCGCACGAGGTCGTCGGGGGAGAGCTCGACGTCGAGCCCGCGCCGCCCGCCCGAGACGAACACGGTGTCGAAGAGCCAGATCGTCTCGTCGATCACTGTGGGGTGCGGCTGGCGCTGGCCGAGCGGCGAGATGCCGCCCACGACGTAGCCGGTGGCCCGCTCGGCGGCCTGCTTGTCGGCCATCACGGCCTTCTTGCCCCCGGCGGCGTGCGCGAGGGCCTTGAGGTCGAGCGTTCCGGTCACGGGCACGACGGCGACCGTCAGGGTGCCGTCGATGTCGGCCAACAGGGTCTTGTAGACCTGTTCGGGTGGCACGCCGATCGCCTGGGCGGCCTCGAGGCCGTAGCCGAGGTCGCTCGACGGGTCGTGCTCGTACGGGTGTGCTGTGTGCTCGACGCCGGCCTCCGCGAGCGCGACGAGCGCGGGGGTGCCGGTCGGACCGTGCTTCGAACCTTTGGCCACCCGGCCAGCCTAACCAGCGGCCCCGGCGGGCGTCGGGGCAGCGGCGCCGCCGGTCAGAGCGGCCCGACGTCGGTGATGCGGAGCACGACCTCCCCGGCGGCGTCGGACGCCGCGAGGTCCACGACGGCCTCGATGCGCCAGTCGTGGTCGCCCTCGGGGTCGTCGAGCATCTGCCGGACGCGCCAGGTGCCGTTGCCCGGCGTCACGACGAACAGCGCGGGACCGCGGGCTGCGCCGCCGGTGAGGATCTCGTCGTGGTCGTCGTAGAACGGGTCGAGGGCCTGCGCCCACCGGTCGGAGTCCCACGCCACACCGTCGGGGTCCTGGTCGCCGAGCGCGGCCAGGGCGCCGTAGGCCTCGCGTGCGGCGAGGTCGACGCGGCGGAACATGGCGCCGCGCACGAGGGCACGGAACGCGCGGGGGTTGGTGGTGAGCGGGGGCGGGGTGTCGTCGTCGACGGCTCCGGGGGCGTCGGCCCCTTCCTCGTCGAGCGGGTTGCGCAGGCGCTCCCACTCGTCGAGCAGGCTCGAGTCGGTGCGGCGCACGAGCTCGCCGAGCCACTCGACGATCTCGTGGAGCTCTTCGGTGCGGGCGTCGTCGGGCACCGTCTGGCGCAGGGCGCGGTAGGCGTCGGCGAGGTAGCGCAGCAGCACGCCCTCGGTGCGGTCGAGCGAGTACGCCGAGACGTACTCGGCGAACGTCATGGCCTTCTCGTGCATCTCGCGGACCACCGACTTGGGGGAGAGCTCGTGGTCGGCGACCCACGGGTTGGTCTTGCGGTACATCGCGAACGCCGCGCCGAGCAGCTCGGCCAGGGGGCGGGGGTAGGTGACGTCCTCGAGCAGCGCCATCCGCTCGTCGTACTCGATGCCGTCGGCCTTCATGGCGCCGATGGCCTCGCCGCGGGCCTTGTTCTGCTGGGCGGCGAGCACCTGGCGGGGGTCGTCGAGCGTGGCCTCGATGACCGAGACGACGTCGTGCGCGTAGGACGGGTCCTCGCGGTCGAGCAGGTCGAGGGCCGCGAACGCGAACGGGGACAGCGGCTGGTTGAGCGCGAAGTTGGCCGGGATGTCGACGGTCAGGCGCACGGTGCGGGGTGTGGGGCGGGTGCCGTCGTCGGGCAGGGGGACACGTTCGACCACGCCGGCGGTGCGCAGCGAGAGGTAGATCGAGATGGCCCGGCGCACGTGGGCGCCCTGGGCCGACTCGGGCTCGTGGTTGTCCGTCAGCAGACGCTTCATCGCGGCGACCGGGTCACCCTCGCGGGCGAGGACGTTGAGCACCATGGCGTGGCTCACGGTGAACGACGAGGTGAGCGGCTCGGGCGGTGCGTCACGCAGCCGCTCGAACGTCTTGTCGGTCCAGTTGACCGCACCTTCGGGGGCCTTCTTGCGGACGATCTTCTTGATCTTCTTGGGGTCGTCGCCAGCCTTGGCGAGCAGCTTGCGGTTCTCGATGACGTGGTCGGGGGCCATGACGATGACCTCGCCGACGGTGTCGTAGCCGGCGCGTCCGGCACGTCCGGCGATCTGGTGGAACTCGCGGGCCGAGAGGTGGCGCATGCGCACGCCGTCGTACTTGACGAGCGAGGTGAGCACGACTGTGCGGATGGGCACGTTGATGCCGACGCCCAGGGTGTCGGTGCCGCACACGACCTTGAGCAGCCCCTTCTGCGTCAGGCGCTCGACGACCCGGCGGTACTTGGGCAGCATCCCGGCGTGGTGGATGCCGATGCCGTGGCGCAGCAGCCGCGACAGGGTGCGCCCGAAGCCGGGGCCGAAGCGGAACGCCCCGAGCTCGTCGGCGATCGCGTCCTTCTGCTCGCGGGTGGCGAGGTTCATCGACAGCAGCGACTGCGCGCGCTCGACGGCCTCCTTCTGCGTGAAGTGCACCACGTAGACGGGCGCGCGCCGGGTCGTGACGAGCTCCTCGAGCAGCTCGTGCAGGGGTTCGACCGCGTAGCTGAAGGTCAGCGGCACGGGACGCTCGGCGTTGGCGATGACGGCGACCTCGCCGCCGGTGCGCCGCGTGAGGTCCTCGGCGAAGAAGCTGACGTCGCCCAGGGTCGCGGACATGAGCACGAACTGCGCGTCGGTCAGCTCGAGCAGCGGCACCTGCCAGGCCCAGCCGCGCTGCGGGTCGGCGTAGAAGTGGAACTCGTCCATGACGACCTGCCCGACGTCCGCGGCCGAGCCCTCGCGCAGCGCGGTGTTGGCGAGGATCTCCGCGGTGCAGCAGATGATGGGCGCGGACGGGTTGACGGCCGAGTCGCCCGTCATCATGCCGACGTTCTCGGAGCCGAACGCGGCGACGAGGTCGAAGAACTTCTCGCTGACCAGGGCCTTGAGCGGCGCGGTGTAGAACGTGCGCCGTCCCTGGGCGAGGGCGACGAAGTGCGCCGCGACCGCGACGAGCGACTTCCCCGAGCCGGTGGGGGTCGAGAGGATGACGTGCGAGCCCGTGACGAGCTCGAGCAGCGCCTCCGACTGGTGCGGGTACAAGGAGAGGCCCTGGTCGGTCGCCCAGCCGACGAACGCCTCGTACAGCGCGTCCGGGTCGTGGGGGTCGGCGGGGATCCGCTCGGTCAGCGTCAGTGTCTGGGGGCGGGCGGAGTCGGGCACCCGACCAGTCTCCCAGGTCTGCGTGCCGACTTCGCCGGGTTCGGGTGTCGCCTGCCCTGGTCTGGACCAGTACGGTGGGCCGCATGGAACGTACGCACGTCGTCACCGTCGACGGCGGTCTGCACGCACGGCCCGCGGCACAGCTCGTGGCCGAGGCCGCACGCCAGCCCGTGCCCGTGACCATCCGGACGGCGACCCGCGGGCCGGTCTCCGCAGCGAGCATCCTCGGGGTGATGACCCTCGGCGCGATGCCCGGCGACACCGTGGTCCTGTCGACCGAGACCGACGACGAGCAGGCGAGCGCGACGCTCGACGCGCTCGTCGCGTTCCTCGAGCGGGCCGGCGCGAGCTGACGCCCGGGCCGCCGACTCAGTTCGCGCGGCGCGCGGTGTCCCGGGAGACCCCGGCGGCGTCCGGCTCGTCCAGCTGCCCCTGCCCGGGCTCGTCATCCGGCTCACGCCCCGGTGTCCGCAGGTTCCATCGGATGATGACCCAGCGGAAGAGCACGTAGTACACGGCCGCGTAGGCGAGCCCGACGACGATCAGCAGCAGGGGTTGTTCGGCGATGCGGAAGTTGAGCAGGTAGTCGATCGCCCCGGCCGAGAAACCGAAGCCGTCCCGGATGCCGAGCGCGTTGACCAGGGCGAGCGACGTCCCGGTCAGCACCGCGTGGATCGCGTACAGCGGGTAGGCGACGTACACGAACGCGAACTCGAGCGGCTCGGTGACCCCCGTGACGAACGCGACGAGGGCCGCCGATCCCATGATCCCCGCGATGAGCTGGCGGTTCCTCGCGTGCGAGGTGTGCACGATCGCGAGCGCGGCGGCCGGGAGCGCGAACATCATGATCGGGAAGAAGCCCGTCATGAAGGTGCCCGCCGTCGGGTCGCCGTGCAGGAACCGCGCGATGTCGCCGTTCCACACCTTGCCGCTCGCGTCCGTGAACTCCCCGAACTGGAACCACGGCAGCGAGTTGAGCAGGTGGTGCAGCCCGAACGGCACCAGCAGCCGGTTGAGCGTGCCGTACACGAACGCCCCGAGAACGGTGCTGCCGGTGACCCAGCTGCCGACCGCGCCCAGGCCGGCGTCGAAGACCGGGTACACGAGCGCGCCGACCACCGCGATGCCGATGGCCGCGACCGCCGTGACGATCGGCACGAAGCGTCGGCCGCCGAAGAACGCGAGGTACGGCGGGAGCTTGATCCGGTAGTACTTCTGGTAGAGCAGTGCGGTCACCAGGCCGATCACGATCCCGCCGAGCACGCCGTAGCTGATGAGCTCCTGCGTCTCGCCCTCGGGTGCCTCGCCCAGCACGTAGGGCGAGAGCGCGTCGCTCACCCCCGTGAACACGAGGTACCCGATGAGCGCGGCGAGGCCGGTCGAGCCGTCGGCCTTGCGCGCGTAGCCGACCGCGACGCCGAGGGCGAACAGCATGGCCAGGTTGGCGAACAGGGCGTTGCCAGCTGCTCCGAGCACGTCGGCGACGGGCTGCAGCCAGGGAGCGTGCCGGGCGAGGCCATCGGCGCCGAGCATGTCGTCCTGCCCCAGGCGCAGCAGCAGAGCTGCGGCGGGCAGCGAGGCGATCGGCAGCATGAGCGAGCGTCCGATGCGCTGCAGCTGGGCGAGGCCGGGTATGCCGCGTCGGGTCGAGGGTGCGGTGTCGACGGGGACGGTCATCGGTGCTCCTGGTTGCGCACGGGTGCCACGAGGGCGGGGGAGCGACCCGGGGGGACGAAGACCAGGGCCGCGAGACGCGGGTCGTGCTCCGACGACGCCGGCGTCGGTGCGCGGCGTCAGGCCTGCGAAATGTCTGAACCAGTTGCGCCAGGGTGGTCTAGACCTCAAGATGTGTCAAGAGATCGCACAGGGATGGCACAGCGCCGGTGCACGGGATGGTCCGTCCACCCACGACGCGAAGGGACGGGCTCACGTGACCAGCGGCACGCCCGACGCCACGGCCGGTCTCGACGCGTCCGCAGGCCACAAGTACCTCGCCGTCCGGGAGTACCTGAACCGGCTCGTCGCGCGCGAGCTCGACGTCGGCGACGCCATCCCCTCCGAGCGCGCGCTGGCCGAGCACTTCGGCATCTCCCGCATGACGGTGCGCCAGGCGATCGACGCGCTCGTGGCCGAGGGGACGCTGCTGCGTGAGCAGGGACGCGGCACCTTCGTGGCGCCGCGTCGAGTCGACTTCGAGATGCGGCTCACGACGTTCGGCGAGGAGATGCGCCGCCGCGGCATGGTGCCCGACTCCAAGGTTCTCGCCGCCGAGACGGTCCCGTGCGCGCCGGACGTCGCCGACGCGCTCGGGATCCCCGCCGGGGCGCCGACGCACCACCTGTGCCGGGTGCGGTACGCGGACGGCACCCCGATGAGCATCGAGAAGCTCTGGGTCCCCGTCGCGCTCGCCCCGGGGCTGCTCGCCGCTGACCCTCCGGCGAGCGTGTACGACGCGCTGCGCCGGCTCGGGCTCGCCCCGGTCTGGGGCGAGGAGACGCTTACCGCCTCCGAGGCCACCGAGCACGAGGCGTCGCTGCTGGACATGCGCAACCAGCGCGCCGTGATGCGCGCCGAGCGGCGCACGTTCTCCGACTCCGGGCCGAGCATGCTCTCGCGGGCGTGCTACCGCGGCGACCGGTACAGCATCTGGGTGCCGCTCGGCGCCCCCCGACCCGTGCTCGTGCCCCGCGCCCCCCGCGTGGCCGAGGACGACACCCCCTGAGCACGACGTGCTCGATGGCGACGACCGACTCGACGACGAGGTGGCGACGATGGACGTGGTGGGCAGCCCGCACGACGACGTGGTGGACAGCCAGCGAAGCCAGGCCGCAGCGATCCTGGCCGCGCTCGGCGGGGTCACCAACATCGAGGAGATCGAGCCGTGCACCACGCGGCTCCGGTCGCTCGTCAAGGAGCCCGGACTGGTGGACGTCGCCGCGTTGCGAGCCGCCGGGACCTATGGGGTGATGATCTCCGGACGCGTGGTCCAGGTGGTCGTCGGGCCGTGCGTCGATACGCTGGCCACCGACCTCGAGGAGCTCCTGTGAGCGCGGACGTGCACGGGACGAGCAAGGCGGCGCAGATCGTCCGGGGCCTGGGCGGTGACGCCAACATCCTCGACCTCGAGCCCTGCATCACCCGGCTGCGCGTCGAGGTCGTCGAGGCCGGCCTGGTCGACGTCCGCGCGCTCAGGGCCGCGGGTGCCGTCGCTGTCGTGACGTCGGGCAACGCCGTGCAGGTGGTGGTCGGCCCGGAGGCCGACACCCTCGCGTCGGACATCGAGGACCTGCGCTGATGGCCCAGGTCACGCTCCTCGCGCCGGTGTCCGGGACCGTCACGGCGCTCGCGGACGTCGACGACCCCGTGTTCTCGGCCGAGCTCGTCGGGCCCGGCCTCGCGATCGCGCCGGACCAGGACGGAGGCGGCACTGTGCTCGCGCCGGTCGCGGGCCAGGTCGTCAAGCTGCACCCCCACGCGTTCGTCGTGCAGTCCGGCACCGGTGCGGCTGTGCTAGTCCACCTCGGCATCGACACCGTGCAGCTGGGCGGGGAGGGCTTCGCGCTGCACGTCGCGGAGGGCGACCAGGTCGAGGCCGGGCAGCTCCTCGTCACGTGGGACCCAGCCGTCGTGGAGCAGGGCGGCCGCTCGGCGGTGTGCCCCGTCGTGGTGCTCGAGGCCGAGCCCGGGTCGCTCGCACGGCACCACGAGCCGGGCGCGCACGTGACGGCCGGGCAGCCGTTCCTCGACTGGTCGTGACACGCGTCGTCGTCAGGACGTGGTGGTGGACATGTCAGGGGTGAGGGACCACCTGACGAAGGAGCCGTGATGGACACCGCCACGCACGACGACGACCCCCGCCTCGACGGGCTGCTGGACAGGTCGGCACCGCCGACCATGCTCGCCGCACAGGCGGACGGGCAGGCGCTGCACCAGATGGCGCTCGCGGCCCGGGGCGAGGCGCGGCCCGTGCGCTGGCCGCGGACCGCACGGCGCACGGCTGGGTTCGCCGCGGCCCTGGGGCTGGGGCTCGGCGGCGTGGGTGTCGCCGCGGCGGCGGTCACCGGGGTCGACCTGCCCTGGTCGCCCTGGGCGCAGGAGCCCGATGCCACCCTCACCTACACGTTGCCCAGCGGTGCCGTCTGCGAGCAGCGACTGGGGAACGTCGAGAGCTCCGATCAGGCGCGGGTCGAGGCCCTGCAGGAGTACGTCAGCACCCACGACGTCCTCGCCCTGGCAGACGTCGACGGCGCGATCACCCAGATGCGCACGGAGGAGCGCACCTTCGAGGGTCACCGGGCGGAGTACCCCAGCGAGTACTACCCGAGCCCCGACTCCGAGTACCAGCAGGCCGTCTCCCAGGCTGTGGCTCACCTGGTGTTCGGCGAGCTCGAGCGCCGGGGCTTCGGCCCCGACACGGACCTCAGCCTCATGGGCGAGGCGCACTGCCCAGGCGCCAAGTGGTGAGCTCGCACCGCGAACGGACCGACGCGCTGCTCATCGACGCGCTCAGCCTGAACGCGTCGCACCTGCTGCGGTACCTCGAGCGGCGGGTCGGGGCCGACGACGCCCCGGACGCGCTCGGCGAGGTCATGGTCGCGGCGTGGCGGCGCTGCGACGACCTGCCGGCCGACGGGCAGGGCGCGCGCATGTGGCTGTTCGGCATCGCCCGCAACGTGGTCCTCAACGTCCAGCGCGGCAAGCGTCGACGGCTGGGCCTGGCCGACCGGCTCCGCCAGCAGCGCCCCGCCGACCCGGTGCACCACGGCGGGGCCGACGAGGGGCTCGAGGTGCGCGACGCCATCGCACGCCTCGACCCGGACCTGGCCGAGCTCGTCCGCACTGTCCACTGGGACGGCTTCACCCTCGCCGAGGCGGCCCAGATCCTCGGCATCCCGGCGTCGACCGCGCGCAGCCGCTACGGACGCGCCCGGACCGAGCTCCGTGCCGTCCTGCTGCCTGCCGCCCCGCCCACGGACAGAAGCGGGGTGGGTGCAGCGACGCGGCGCTGAGCCGCGAGCGGCCGCTGGTCAGGTCCAGATCGGGCGACGAGCCGCGCGGGCGCCCGCCAGGACGAGCAGCAGGCCGAGGCCACAGGCGAGCAGGTACGGGGTCAGCTGCCCGGGCCCCGCTGCCAGGGGATCGGCACACCTCGGGACGTCGCACGCCAGGGAGAGCTCTCTGCCAGGGTCGGGCGAGATGACGAGGTCGATGAGTCTGCTGCCCGGTGTGCGCCATCCGTTCTGCAGGAGCGCCGGCATGAGCGTCTCCACCACCAGCACGTACGCGAGGACGGCGACGACGACCAGCACGTCGGACCGCAGCACCGTCGCCGCGGACGCACCGACGAGACCACCCAGACCACCGAGCACGGCTCCGCGTCCCACCAGGAAGGCGATCGTGAGTGCGTCGGCCCCCGAGGTCGATCCCCTGAGGGCGGCCGTCAGGAAGAGGAGCCCGCTGAGCGCGATCAGCGCGACGAGCGTGAGCACCGCACTCAGCGCGGCCCACACCACGATCCGTACCGCGGCCGGTCGTGCGCGTCGCCGCCAGTCGGGGAACGTGACCCCGACGGCTCGGGTCCGCCAGTCCCCTCCGGCCAGGATCGCGCCGCCGACCGCAGTGATCAGGGCGATCGCGACTGTTGCGCCGGCGAGGTCGTACGGGTACTGGCTGGCGAACATGTACCGGGGCTCGGCGTAGGTGGCACCGGGGTCGATGGGCGCGCCGGTCTGCGCCGCGAGCGTGGCGGCCAGCTCGGTCGCCGCCTGGACCGCGGGGCCGGTGTCCGCCGTACTGGTGATGAACCGGAAGCCGACGAACACCGCCACCAGCCCGAGCACCGTCGAGGCGACCACCACGACTGTGCGGCGACGCAGCTGGAGGTAGACCTCCGCACTCAATGCCTGGTTCATGCTCGACCCCTTCTGCGCGGCCGGCCGCGTTCCGGTGCGGAGGCGAACTTCGCGTAGATGCGCGCGAAGAGCCCGTGGTCGACGGTGGCTTCGGTGACTTCCACCTGGTCGACGAGGATTGAGAGCACTGTCGACAGCGTGGCGGTGGGCCCCACCTGGATGCCTCGTGCGGTCGCGGTGCTGTCGATGCCGGCGGCCAGGAGCATCTTGGTGGCCTGCGCGTCGTCCGAGGTGCGCAGGACGTGTCCCGGAGCGGGCAGGTCGTCAGCGACGTCGCGGACCGTGCCGTGGGCGGTGAGCTGCCCGTCGCGCAGGCACGTGACCCCGTCGCACACGAGCTCGAGCTGTGCCAGGTCGTGCGAGCAGATGATGACGGTCCGCCCCTCGTCGCGCAGACCGTGGATCAGGGTGAGCAGGGCATCGACGCCCTGCGGGTCCAGGCCCGTCGTGGGTTCGTCGAGGACGATGGTCTGCGCGTCGGCCATGAGCGCCGTCGCGATGGCGACCCGCTGGATCATCCCGGTCGACAGGGCGCCTGCCCGGCGGTCGATGAACGGTGCGATCCCGGTGTGCTCGACGGCGGTCGCCACGGCCGAGGGGGCTGAACCCAGAAGGCGACGCCGGTGCTCGAGGATCTGGGCGACGGCCAGATCACCCGGCAGCCGGGTGCCCACGAACAGCACCGACGGTTCGCTGCTCGTGCGGATGCTGCCGCTCGCCACCGGCACCAGACCGCTCAGGGCGCGCATCAAGGTGGTCTTGCCCGCACCGTTGTGGCCGAGCAGCGCGTGCACCGTGCCCGCGGGCACGGCGAACGTCACCGAGTCGACGAGACGACGGCCACGGCGGTCGACCGACACGGCGCTGAACTCGACCGCCGCACTCACTCGGTGCCCGAGACCGCGCACACGACCGGCGTCTGGGGCCCCTGCCAGTCGGTGTCAGAGATGACCGTGATCTGGAGCAGACCCGTGAGGGGAACCCCGAGGTCGTCGGCGTACTGCTGAAAGGTGTCCTGACACGCGGCTATCGCGTACCCGTTCACCACGCTCGGTGCGGGTCGCTCGGCAGGGGCGTCCTCACCCAGCACCACGACGGCCTGCACCGGCATCGCTCCCGCTTCGTCGCACGAGACCGACGGCGCCTTCCCGTCGATCGGTCCGGTTCCCCCGATGCAGTCGCCGGCGGCGATCTCGTCGAAGCCAACAGGCTGGATGACTGAAGCATCCCGGACCCCGATCGTCACCGGACCGCCCTCGTCCTGACCGGCCGAGCAACCCGTCAGGGCGATCGCCGCGAGCATGACTGCGGCCAGCACGGCAGGTCTCGCGCATCTCGTCGTCGACATCCGCGCCACCCCTTGTGATGCGCGGGAACACCCCCGTGCCCCCTGGCGACGACGACGCTAGCCGCAGGTCCAGCGGCTGTCAGGCAGTTGCTGACATCCACAGCCCACGTTCAGACATCGCGGACGAGGGCGCACGTTCACGGGAGCCCGTCGCTCAACTCGAGAAGGCGCGTGCGGACATGTGCGGCCCGCTCTGCGGACTCCCGCCGCCGCACGTCATGCTCGGCCTTGGCGTCTAGGCGACGACACGAGGGAAGGCAGGAGTCGGGGTGCCGGCGGGTGCGGCCAGCTGGTCGGTCAGCCGGGCGGAGCCGTCGGGTGCGAACGGCTCTAGTTCGTCTGCCGCGACCTGACAGATGTGCAGGAGGGTGTCGATGACGGCCTCGAACCTGGCGGCTGCCTCGGTGTCTCCACTGTCGGCGGCCTTGGCCAGGCGCCACGGAGCCTCGTTCTCGATGAACCTGTTGCCCTCTTCAGCGAGTCCCGCGACGGCCTCGCACGCGGTCCTGAAGTCGTAGCGGGCGAGTGCCGCGTCGATGGTGGCGGGCAGGGCATCCGCGGCTGCGCGGAGGTCGTCCCCGACGTCTGGTGTGGGTGCCGGGTGCCAGGTCCGCTCCCGGCCAGCGAGGGTCAGGGTGCGTGAGGCGAGGTTGCCGAGGGCGTTGGCCAGGTCACGGTTGTAGCAGGCGACGAGGCGCTCTTCGGTGAAGTCAGTCGTCCCTACCGGGGACGGGTCGCGCAGCAGCCACCAGCGCAGAGCGTCCGCGCCGTGGCTTCGCACCACTGTGGTCGGGTCGGCGGCCTGTGCTCCGCTCTTGGCGATCTTGGACCCGTCGACCGTGAGGTAGTCGTGCACAAGGACGCGGGTGGGGAGAGGGAGACCTGCGGAGAGCAGGAACGCGATCCAGTGCACCGCGTGGAAGCGAGCGATGCCCTTGCCGATGACGTGGATGTTCTCGACGTCGGGCGCCCACCATCGCTGGTAGTCGGCGTCGTCGGTGCCGTAGCCGAGGCCCGTGAGGTAGTTGGCGAGGGCGTCGAACCACACGTAGACCACCTGGTCCGGGTCGCCGGGGACGGGGATGCCCCATCCGTTGGCCCGTGCGGACGGACGGGAGACGGACAGGTCGTGGACCTCGCCGGCGAGGAAGCCGAGGAGCTCGTTGCGACGCTGCCGGGGCTCGACCGCCAGCGTGCCGCTGCTGATGAGCTCGACGAGCTCGTCGCGGTAGCGGGACAGGCGGAAGAACCAGTTGGTCTCGATGACCTCGTGGACCGGCGCCCGGTGCTCTGCGCACAGACCGTCGACAAGCTCGTCGAGGGCGTAGAACTGCTCGCAGCCAGGGCAGTACAGACCGACGTAGTCCTTCTGGTAGATGTCGCCAGCGGCCCTGCAGGCATCCCACAGGGCGGTGACGCCGGGCGCGTGCCGCGGGTCGCTGCTGGTGCGAAGGAACTCGTCGGTCTTCACTCCGAGCGCAGCCGCGAGCTCGATGAACCTGTCGCCGTTCGTCGCGACCAGGTCGGCCACCGCGACGCCCGCGCGGGCCGCAGCGCTGACGTTCTTGATGGCGTGATCGTCCGTCCCGGACTGCACCCGGACCGCGCCGCCTCGGCGTCGTCGGTGCCGGGCCAGGACGTCGACGTGGACGAGCTCGAGGGCGTGGCCCAGGTGCGGGCTGCCGTTCACGTAGGGGATCGAGGTGGTGATGTACAGGTCGTTCATCGTGAGTCCTCCGTCGGGGCGCGGTGTCACGTGGACACCTGGGCGGGCGCGGAGGCCAGGAACAGAAGAAGGCCCCCGCAGAGCGAGGGCCTGAGCGTCACGAGTGCGCGATGACTAAGCCCCCTGATGGAGGCGCATCATCGAAACAGCAAGCGTGGCGGTCATAGAGGGACCATATCGCCTCAGAGAAGTCACAGGGTGTGGACGCGCCTGCCGCGCGCTGACACGCTGGGCGGCGCCAGGAAACCCGAGACAGGGGCGGACATGCAGTCAGGCGACGACCGGGGTCCGGGACAGGACGAGCGGCCGCTGGGGGAGCGCCCCGCCTCAACCAGAACCCCGTGGGCGCGAGCTTCAGGGACGGCCCCCGAACGGTGCCCGCCTCGGCCCGGTCACTGCTGCTCGGACTGCTCCCGGTGGTCATCGGCCTGGCCCTGCTGTTCCTGCTCGTCCGGTAGGCGAGTCGGGCGCGTCGGCTGCGCAGACGTCCCGAGGACCTGCGCGCACACGTCGAGCAGGCGGTCGCGGAGCACAGCGGTGCGGGCCGCGAACTCCCGCTGCCGTGCGACGTACTCGGCCTTGCCCTCGGGCGTCTCGATCGCGACCGCTCGTTCGCCGAGCGAGGTGACGTCGTAGGGCGACGCCTGCATGTCGAGCGTGCGGATGTCGCGTGCGAGCTCGAAGCAGTCGAGCAGCAGCTCGCCGGGCACGGCCGGCCCGAGCTTGAGGGCCCACTTGAGGCTGTCCATGTTGGCGTGCAGGCAGCCGGGCTGCTCGGTCGCGACCTGCGTCTCGCGGGTGAGCGTCGTGCGGTTGAGCGGGATCGCGTCGGGGGTGAAGAAGCGGAACGCGTCGAAGTGTGTGCAGCGCACGGGGTGCTGCTCGACCACGGCGTCGGTGCCCTCACGGCCGAGCCGCAGGGGGAGCGAGTGGCGTCGGCGGGTGTCGTCCTGCCGGTAGACCATGGCCCACTCGTGCAGCCCGAAGCAGCCGGTCAGGGGAGTGCGCGCGGCGGTCGCGGCAAGCAGGGCGTGGACGTGGCGCACCAGGTCGCCGCGGTCGGCGAGGAACGCGTCGACGTCGAGCCCCACGGTGCCGTCGGCGGCGGTGCGGTACCAGCGCCAGCCGGTGTGCTCGGCCGGACCCTCGGCGCTCGGGGCGAGCGAGATGCCTGCGCCCGGGTGCCAGCGGCGCAGCAGCGACGGCTTGACGTTGTAGTAGTCGTAGAGGAAGTCGTCGATCGGGTGCCGCTCGCCGGCCGCCCGACGCGCCCGGTGCCCCGCGGTGAGCTCGTCGGCGCGGGTCGCGTGCGCGGCGGCCCGGGGGAGCCAGGTGCTCGGCGCGAGCGCCTGGGTCTCGGTGGGCGCTGTCACCCGACCAGGGTAGGCGCGCCACCCGAGCGCGGACGCCGGTCGTCGTGGCGGCCTCCCGGCAGCCTGCCGGTGGCGCGGGCGTGGAACCGCGACGAATCTTGCGATGAGAGACGGATCGGTCCAAGGCTTGAAACGCGGACACCCGATCGGTCTACAGTGCGACGTGAGCACCAAAGCCCCGCAGGACGTCTACACCCATGGTCACCACGAGAGCGTGCTGCGCTCGCACCGGTGGCGCACCGCCGAGAACTCGGCCGGCTATCTCCTCCCGGTGCTGCGCCCGGGCCTGCGGGTGCTCGACGTCGGCTGTGGTCCGGGCACCATCACGATCGACCTCGCCGCACGCATCGCCCCGGGGGAGGTCATCGGGCTCGACCGCTCGTCGGCCGTGATCGAGGCGGCCCGCGAGGCCCAGGCCGAGGCGGGTGCCGAGAACGTGTCGTTCGTGGTGGGGGACGTCTACGAGCTCTCGTACCCCGATGCGTCGTTCGACGTGGTGCACGCCCACCAGGTGCTCCAGCACCTCACCGACCCCGTCGCCGCGCTGCGCGAGATGAGGCGCGTCGCACGCCCCGGGGGCTACGTCGCGGTCCGCGACGCCGACCACGGCGCGATGACCTGGTACCCGCCGTCCGCGGGGCTCGACGAGTGGCTCGCGCTCTACCACGAGGTCACGCAGGCCAACCACGCCGAGGCCGACGCGGGCCGGCGGCTGCTCGGCTGGGTCCGCGAGGCCGGGTTCGACCCCGCGGGCATCGCCCCCGGCGCCGGGGTCTGGTGCTACGCGACCCCCGAGGACCGCACCTGGTGGTCGAGCCT
Source organism: Cellulomonas sp. P22 (assembly GCF_044392165.1). NCBI lineage: Bacteria > Bacillati > Actinomycetota > Actinomycetes > Micrococcales > Cellulomonadaceae > Cellulomonas > Cellulomonas sp. P22. The sequence continues at coordinate 206,039 of NZ_JBISBW010000003.1, read as the reverse complement.
GTGGGCCGATCGTGCTGTCGCGTCGAACTTCGCCGCGCAGGCGATCGAGTACGGCCTGGCCGACGACGTGGGCCTCGAGCACCTCGCCGAGGCGTGGCGCGACTGGGGCCGGGCCGAGGACGGCTGGTTCTCGATCCTGCACGGCGAGGTCCTCGCGCGCGTCTGACCCGCCGCCCGCTGGTTAGGGTGGGGACGTGCGCATCGCGAGGTTCACCACGGGGGACGACCCCCGCTACGCCCTGGTCGACGGAGAGGCTGGCTCCGAGCAGCTGGTCGTCATCACCGGAGACCCCATCTACACCCCGGTCCAGCCGACCGGTGAGCGGATCCCGCTCGACGACGACGGGGTGCGGCTGCTCGCCCCCGTGATCCCGCGGTCCAAGATCGTCGGGGTCGGGCGCAACTACGCCGCGCACGTCGCCGAGATGGGCAACGAGCTGCCGTCCGCCCCGCTGCTGTTCCTCAAGCCCAACACCTCGGTGATCGGGCCCGACGACCCGATCGTGCTTCCCGACTGGACCGAGGACGTCCACCACGAGGCCGAGCTGGCCGTGGTGATCGGCAAGGTCACCAAGAACGTCACCCTCGAGCGGGCTCTCGACCAGGTGTTCGGCTACACCGTGGCCAACGACGTCACGGCGCGGGACGCGCAGCGCGCCGACCCGCAGTGGACGCGCGCCAAGGGCTTCGACACGTCGTGCCCGATCGGACCGTGGATCGTGCCCGGCCTCGACGTCGCGGACCTCGCGGTGCGTGCACGGGTCAACGGTGAGCTGCGTCAGGACGGCAGCACGTCGCAGATGGTCTTCGACGTCGCGTACCTGGTCTCGTACGTCTCCGAGATCTTCACGCTGCTGCCCGGCGACGTGATCCTCACGGGGACGCCCGCGGGCGTGGGCCCGATCGTGGACCGCGACATCGTCGAGGTCGAGGTCGAGGACATCGGCACGCTGCGCAACCCGGTCATCCGCCGCGCCTGACCTCCGCGCCCGACCCCGCAGCGGGTGCCGCGGGGTCGGGGCGGCGCGGTGGCTAGGCTGGGGCCGTGACTTCTGCTGCCTCTGAGACGCCCACCGGCTCCGCGATCCGTGTCCGCTTCTGCCCGTCGCCCACGGGCACCCCGCACGTCGGGCTGATCCGCACGGCCCTGTTCAACTGGGCCTACGCGCGGCACACGGGCGGCACGTTCGTCTTCCGCATCGAGGACACCGACGCCGCGCGCGACTCCGAGGAGAGCTACCTCCAGGTGCTCGACGCGCTGCGCTGGCTCGGGCTGGACTGGGACGAGGGCGTCGAGGTGGGTGGCCCCCACGAGCCGTACCGCCAGTCGCAGCGCATGGACCTCTACCGCGACGTCGCGCGTCGGCTGCTCGAGGCCGGTTTCGCGTACGAGTCGTTCTCGACCCCCGAGGAGATCGAGGCCCGCCACCGTGCCGCCGGCCGCGACCCGAAGCTCGGCTACGACGGCTTCGACCGCGACCTGACCGACGAGCAGAAGGCCGCGTACCGCGCCGAGGGGCGCGACCCGGTGCTGCGCCTGCGGATGCCCGACGAGGACATCACGTTCACCGACCTGGTGCGCGGCGACATCACGTTCAAGGCCGGCTCGGTGCCCGACTTCGTGATCGTGCGCGGCAACGGGCAGCCGCTGTACACGCTGGTCAACCCGGTGGACGACGCGCTCATGGGGATCACCCACGTGCTGCGCGGCGAGGACCTGCTCTCGTCGACGCCCCGCCAGGTCGCGCTGTACCGCGCGCTGCTCGCGATCGACGTCGCGACGGTCATGCCCGTGTTCGGGCACCTGCCGTACGTCATGGGTGAGGGCAACAAGAAGCTCTCCAAGCGTGACCCCGAGTCGAACCTGTTCCTGCACCGCGAGCGCGGGTTCACCCCCGAGGGCCTGCTGAACTACCTCGCGCTGCTCGGCTGGTCGATCTCGCCCGACAACGACATCTTCTCGGTCGACGAGCTCGTCGCGGCGTTCGACATCACGGACGTGAACCCGAACCCGGCTCGCTTCGACCTCAAGAAGGCCGAGGCCATCAACGCGGCGCACGTGCGCCTGCTGGCCGCCGACGACTTCCGCGACCGTCTGGTGCCGTACCTGCACGCCGCGGGCCTCGTGCCGGCCGGGTCGTACGCGGACCTGGCCCCCGAGCACCGTGCGCTGCTCGACGTCGCGGCGCCGCTGGTCCAGGAGCGCATGACGCTGCTCGGCGAGGCGCCCGGCATGCTCGGCTTCTTCTTCGCGGCCGACGACGCGGTCGTGGTCGAGGACGACGCCCGCGCGGGGCTGCGCGACGAGGCCCCCGCGGTGCTCGACGCGGCCACCGCGGCTCTCGAGGCGATCCCCGTCGACGCGTTCACCACGGAGGCGACGCAGACCGCGCTGCAGGCGGCCCTCGTGGACGGGCTCGGCATCAAGCCGAGGTTCGCCTACACGCCGCTGCGCACCGCGCTCTCGGGGCGCAGGGTCTCGCCGCCGCTGTTCGAGTCGATGGAGATCCTCGGCAAGAAGTCCACGCTCGTCCGCATCGCGGCGCTCCGCGCGAGCCTCTGACGGCCTGCCGCCCGCACCCGTGACGACGCCTGCGGCCCCTCTGCCCGGTCCTGCCGCGGCAGGGGGGCCGCGGGCGTATCCGCAGGCCCTGCGTGGTCCGTGGCACCGCTGGTGGCGGCCGCTGGTGGGGCTCGCGGTGGTGCTGGGCACCGGCCTCGTGGGTCTCCTCACGGTCGTGCTCGTCCTCGCGGTGCTCGCCGTCGTGGCGATGGCCACCGGCGGGACCGGCCTGCTCGACCTGCCCGACGACGCGTGGTTCGTCACGCCGTGGGGCATGCTCGCGACGAACCTGCTGCTCGCGGCCGGCATCCCGGTCGCCATGCTCGCGGTGCGGGTGGGGCACCGGTGGCGCCCCGGCTACGTGTCGTCGGTCGTGGGCCGGCTGCGGTGGAGGGTGCTGCTCGGCTCGGCGGCGCGGGCGGCGCTCGTGCTCGTGCCCGCCCTGCTCGTCACGGTCGTGGTCGACGCCGCGTTCACGGGCACGCTCGGCGACCTCACGGCGTTCGACCCCGAGCCGCGGTGGGCCGCGCTGGCCCTCGTGGTGCTGCTCACGACCCCGTTGCAGGCCGCCGGGGAGGAGTACTTCTTCCGCGGCTGGCTCACGCAGGCCATCGGCAGCTGGTGCGCGCGACCCCTCGTGGCCCTCGTGCTGCCCGCGCTCGTGTCGGCCACCGTGTTCGCGCTCGCGCACGGCAGCCAGGACCCGTGGCTGTTCGCCGACCGCTTCGCGTTCGGGCTCGTCGCGAGCGTGCTCGTGTGGCGCACGGGCGGGCTCGAGGCGTCGATCGCGGTGCACACGGTCAACAACGTCGCCGCGTTCGCCCTCGCCATCGCGTACGGCGGTCTGGCGGACTCGCTGGCGGCCACCGAGGCCGCACCCTGGGTCGTGGTGCTCGACGTGCTCGCGTTCGCGGGCGCGGCGTTCCTCGCGGCCCGCTGGGCCACCCGCTCGGGCGTGCGGCGCGAGGTGCCCGGCGGCTGGGTCGGGCGCGCCGGCCGGGCCTCGCCCCGCACCCCCGACCACCAGACGACGACCGGAGGAAGGACGCCATGACCGTCGACGGAGTGCTGTTCGACATCGACGACACGCTCGTCGACACGCGCGGGGCGTTCGGGCCCGCCCTCGCGGGGATCGCGCGCCGCTACCTGCCCGAGGTGGGGCCGGACCGCGACCACGAGGTCCTTGCGGCCTGGCGGGCCGACGCCGGCAACCACTTCCAGGCGTACGCGGACGGACGGGTCGGCTACCGAGAGCAGCGCCACGCCCGGGCGAACGCGCTGCACGACGCGTTCGGCGGGCCCGAGCTCGACGAGGTGGCCTACGCGGCCTGGGACGAGCTGTTCGAGCAGGGGTTCTCGTCGTCGTGGACCGCGATCGAGGACGCCGAGAAGGTCGTCGACCTGCTGCTCGAGGCCGGGCTGGCGGTCGGTGCCCTGTCGAACGCCGGGAGCGCCTACCAGGCGAGCAAGCTCGCCCGGGCGGGCCTCGGCGACCGTGTCCCGATGCTCGTGGGGGTCGACACCCTCGGCTTCGGCAAGCCGCACCCCGAGGTGTTCCTCGAGGCGTGCCGGCGCCTGGGCACCGAGCCCGCGCGCACCGTCTACGTGGGGGACGAGCTCGACGGGGACGCGGTGGCCGCCGTGCGGGCCGGGCTCCGGGGGATCTGGCTGGACCGACCTGGACCGCGGCGTCGCCTCGTCGACGCTGCGGACGTCGATGCGGCGGTGAACCAGGGCGTGATGGTCGTCACTTCCTTGGGCGAGATCCCGGGGCTGCTGGGGCTCTGATGCGGGTCAGGCCCGGCCTCGGCCTCGCGGGCCGGGGTCGTCGGCCGGCGACCGCTCGAGGCGTGGTTTGGTGAGGCCCCGTCGTTCCGGTAATGTTCTCGACCGGTGGGGCATCCACGGGATGCCGCTGAGACCAGGTCTTTGACCCGGTGGAGGGCGGTATCGGCGCGGAGGTCCTTACCCCCATGGGGTATGGTGTAATTGGCAGCACGACTGATTCTGGTTCAGTTAGTCTAGGTTCGAGTCCTGGTACCCCAGCGGTTGGCAAGGCTCCGGAGAACATCCGGTAGAGTTGTCACCCGGCAGCCGACGAGGAAACTCGCAGGATGCTGGCTCAAGTGTTGCAGGCCCCCGTTGTGTAGCGGCCTAGCACGCCGCCCTCTCACGGCGGTAGCGCCGGTTCGAATCCGGTCGGGGGTACGTCAAGGCCCGGTCATCGCGAGATGACCGGGCCTTTTTCGTGCCCGCGGGGCCCGGCGCCACGGGCTGACGTGATCTGTGTCACGACGCGCGTCAGCGACGGTACGGGTCGCGCTCGTGCTGCTCGCGCTTGTTCTTCCGGGTGCGCAGCTCACGGTCCATCTCGTCGCGGACCTTGCCGAGCGCGCGGTCCACGTCCTCGTCCTCCGCGTCGGCCACGAGCTCGGGGTAGCCCGCGATGCTGACCACGAGCGTGACCGCCTGGCCGCGGTGCGTCGCGTCCTTGCGGTCCAGGGCCAGGTCGACCTGCTCGGCCGTGTAGCCCTCCAGGAGCGGCTCGAGGCGGTGCAGCTTGGCGACGATCTCGGGACGCTCGGCGTCGCTGAACCCCTTGACCAGCCGCAGCGAGCCGTCGACGGTCGCGGGGGCGTGCGGGTCGGGGGCCCGGGGCTCCGGCTCGGGCGAGCGCGGGCGTTCTGGACGTTCGGTCACGGTTCCCACCTCCGGCAGCGGTCGTCCTGCCATCGTCCGCGCGTGCGCACGGCCCTGCACCACGAACCGGCCCGCACCGTGAGCCGCCCCGCACCGGGGCCGGACGCAGCAGGACCGCAGGACGGTCGTGCCGTCCTGCGGTCCTCGGCCTGCTGGTCGGGTCTGGTCTGCGCTACTCGCCCGTGCGGCGCAGCACCTCGGTGAGGCGGTTGGCGGCCGAGACGACCGCGCCGGCGTGCAGACGGCCGGGCTGGCGCGACAGCCGCTCGAGCGGTCCGGAGATGGAGACGGCCGCCACGATGCGTCCCGAGGGGCCGCGCACGGGCGCGGAGACGGACGCGACGCCGACCTCGCGCTCGGACACCGACTGCGCCCAGCCGCGCCGCCGCACGCCCGAGAGGATCGTGGCCGTGAACTTGGCGCCCTGCAGCCCGCGGTGCAGGCGGTCGGGCTCCTCCCACGCGAGCAGGATCTGGGCCGCGGAGCCCGCCTGCATCGTGAGGGTCGCGCCCACGGGGATCGAGTCCCGCAGGCCGATCGGCCGTTCCGCGGCGGCCACGCAGATACGCTGGTCACCCTGGCGACGGTAGAGCTGGGCGCTCTCGCCGGTGTGGTCGCGCAGCGCTGTCAGCACTGGCCCTGCGGCCGCGAGGAGCCGGTCCTCACCGGCGGCGGTGGAGAGCTCCGCGAGACGCGGGCCGAGCACGAATCGGCCTTGCATGTCGCGGGCGACGAGCCGGTGGTGCTCGAGGGCTACGGCGAGCCGATGAGCCGTCGGGCGGGCGAGATGAGTGGCGGTGACGAGCTGGGCGAGAGTCGCCGGGCCCGCCTCGAGGGCGCTGAGGACGGACGCGGCCTTGTCCAGCACGCCGACTCCGCTAGAGTTGTCCATAGGTCGATATTGCCGTCTCGTAGGCTGAGACGCAAGTAGCTCGAACGGATACCACCCCGTAACCCCCCAAAGGGACACGCGAGAGGACACGACATGGCCGGCACGCTGGCAGAGAAGGTCTGGGACGCGCACATCGTGCGCCGCGGCAGCGACGGCGCGCCGGACCTCCTCTACATCGACCTGCACCTCGTGCACGAGGTCACGAGCCCGCAGGCGTTCGAGGGGCTGCGGCTCGCGGGACGCCCGGTGCGCCGACCCGACCTCACGATCGCGACCGAGGACCACAACACCCCGACGCTCGACATCGACCGCCCCATCGCGGACGTCACGAGCCGGACCCAGATCCAGACGCTGCGCAACAACGCCGCCGAGTTCGGCGTGCGCCTGCACTCGCTCGGCGACGCGGACCAGGGGATCGTCCACCAGGTCGGCCCGCAGCTGGGCCTGACGATGCCCGGCCTGACGGTCGTGTGCGGCGACTCGCACACCTCGACGCACGGCGCGTTCGGTGCCCTCGCGTTCGGCATCGGCACGAGCGAGGTCGAGCACGTGCTCGCGACCCAGACGCTGCCGCTGACCCCGTTCAAGACCATGGCGATCACCGTCGACGGCGAGCTGCCCGCGGGCGCCACGTCGAAGGACATCATCCTGGCGATCATCGCCAAGATCGGCACGGGCGGCGGTCAGGGCTACGTGCTCGAGTACCGCGGCGAGGCCATCCGCAAGCTGTCGATGGAAGCCCGCATGACGGTCTGCAACATGTCGATCGAGGCGGGTGCCCGCGCCGGCATGATCGCCCCCGACGAGACCACGTTCGAGTACCTCAAGGGCCGTCCGCACGCGCCCGAGGGTGCGGACTGGGACGAGGCCGTCGAGTACTGGAAGACGCTGCGCTCGGACGACGACGCGCAGTTCGACACCGAGGTCGTGCTCCACGCGTCCGACCTCGAGCCGTTCGTGACCTGGGGCACCAACCCGGGCCAGGGCCTGCCGCTGTCGGCGAACGTCCCCGTGCCCGCCGAGATCGCGGACGCGGACGAGCGCCAGACCGCCGAGCGCGCCATCGAGTACATGGGCCTGACGCCCGGCATGCCGCTGCGGGACATCGCCGTGGACACGGTCTTCATCGGCTCGTGCACGAACGGTCGCATCGAGGACCTGCGCTCCGTGGCCAAGCTCGTCAAGGGCCGCACCAAGGCCGACTCGGTGCGCGTGCTCGTCGTCCCGGCATCGGCGCGCGTGCGCCTGCAGGCTGAGGCCGAGGGGCTCGACCGGATCTTCCTCGACTTCGGCGCGGAGTGGCGCAACGCGGGCTGCTCGATGTGTCTGGGCATGAACCCCGACCAGCTGGCCCCGGGGGAGCGCTCGGCGTCCACGTCGAACCGCAACTTCGAGGGTCGCCAGGGCAAGGGCGGACGCACGCACCTCGTCTCGCCGCTCGTCGCGGCCGCCACGGCCATCCGGGGCACGCTCTCGTCGGTCTCCGACCTGGGCCCGGACGTCGTTGCCCCCGACGGCAGCCCCCTCGACGACCTGCAGCTCGTCTGACCCTGACGGCCCCACGAGAACGAGAGACGCACCATGGAGAAGTTCACCCAGCACACCGGCGTCGGGGTCCCGCTGCGCCGCAGCAACGTCGACACCGACCAGATCATCCCTGCCGTGTACCTCAAGCGGGTCACGCGCACGGGCTTCGAGGACGCCCTGTTCGCCGCGTGGCGCGGCGACCCGGAGTTCGTCCTCAACCAGGACGCGTACCGCTCCGGCTCCGTCCTGGTCGCGGGCCCCGACTTCGGCACCGGCTCGTCCCGTGAGCACGCCGTGTGGGCGCTCAAGGACTACGGCTTCAAGGTCGTCGTCTCGGCACGCTTCGCCGACATCTTCCGCGGCAACTCCGGCAAGCAGGGCCTGCTCGCCGCGCAGGCGTCGCAGGAGGACATCGAGCTCATCTGGAAGATCCTCGAGACCCGTCCCGGCACCGCCGTGACCGTCGACCTCGAGAGCCGCACGATCGTGTGCGACGACGTGGTCGTCCCGTTCCAGGTCGACGACTACACGCGGTGGCGTCTGCTCGAGGGCCTCGACGACATCGGTCTGACCCTCCAGCACGAGGCCGACATCACGGAGTTCGAGGCCTCACGCGCCGCATGGCGCCCGAAGACCTTGCCGGCCAAGCACCTGCCGACCGTCGAGATCCAGGCGGCCCGGCCCGTGGGCGTCCCCGTCGATCTGGGCCCCACCCGCACCGTCTGACAGGCGTCACGCAGGCGGGCGGCTCGTCGTCGCCCACGGGCCGCCCCCGCGCGGGCGGCCCGCCACCGGCCTACCGTCGACGCATGGCCGTGGCACCGCGCGTCGCCCCCCGTGAGGCGCCCCCTGCTGCCGAAGGGCGGGTCTGACCGTGGCGGCCCGCTGGGGCCCCGGCTTCGCCGTCGTCGAGGTCGGCGTCGCGCTGGCGATCATCAGCGTCACCACGGTCAACTCGATCCTCCCCGACCTGCGGCGCGACCTCGGAGCCACCACGAGCGACCTGCAGTGGGTCGTCTCCGGCTACCTGCTCGCCTACGGCCTGGCGATGGTCGTCACGGGGCGGCTCGGTGACGTGTGGGGACGCAGGCCCACGTTCCTCACCGGCGCCGCGGTGTTCACCACCGGCAGCCTGGTGGCGGCGACCGCTCCCGACGCGCAGGTGCTGCTCGTCGCCCGTCTCGTGCAGGGCTTCGGCGCCGGGTTCCTCAACCCGCAGGCGACGGCGCTGATCCGCGACCTCGTGCCGGCGCCCTCCCGGGCGCGCGTGTTCGGGTGGTACGAGGCCGTCGCGGGCGCGGCGATCGCCGTCGGCCCGTTCATCGGGGGCGTCCTGGCCGAGCTGGGCGGTGGCCCCTCGGGCTGGCGGTGGGTCTTCTGGGTCAACGTGCCGATCGGCCTGCTCGTGATCGCCGGTGGCGCCCGGTGGCTGCCGGAGCCGAAGCCCGCCACCGTCTCCGGTCGTGCGGACGTGGTGGGCGTGGCACTGCTGTGGGCGGGGCTCGCGGCGCTGCTCGTCCCCGTCTTCGAGCTCAGCGACCTCCCCGCAGGCGTCGTGGTGGCCAGCCTGGCCGGTGCCGTCGTGCTGTTCGCCGTGTTCACGGCCTGGGAGCAACGGGTGCACCGCCGCGGAGGCGATCCGGTGGTCGACCTCCGGCTGTTCGCCAAGCGCGCGTACAGCACGGGCGCTGGGCTCAACGTGGCCTACATGGCGGGCTACACCGCGTTGTTCTACGTGCTGACGCTCTACCTGCGCTCGGGCCTCGGCCTGAGCCAGGTGCAGGCCGGGGCGATGCAGCTCCCGGTCGCGGTCGGTGCCGCGGTCGCGGCCCCGATCATCGGGCGACGCGGGTCGGGCCGCCCACGGGTGGTGCAGCTGATCGGCGTGGTGCTGATGGTGGTCGGGGCACTCATCACCTGGGGCCTGGCGGAGGTGTTCGGCGACCGGATCGCGACGCTGCTGTGGTGCCTGGTGGTGCCGCTGATCGGCATCGGCGTGGGCGGCTCGCTCGTGATGACCATGAACCTCGCCCTGATGAACGCCGCGATGCCGGCCGACGAGGCGGGGAGCGGCAACGCGGTGCGCCAGACGTCCGCGCGGGTCGGCGCCACGGTGGGCACCTCGACCGTGGGTGCGGTGTTCGCCGCCGTGCTGGGCGCGAGCGGGGCCGCTTCGACCGTGCGCGCGGACTGGGACCGGGCGCTGTCGGCAGGCATGGCGATGTCTGCGGGCTTCCTCGCCCTGATGCTGGTCCCGGTCGGGGTGGACCTGGTGGGCTTCCTGCGGGAACGGCGCAGGCCGCAGCGGTGAAGGTTCTGCGGGCGGGCGGCCCCGGAGGCGTCCCGTTTCATCCCTTGCACCCTGATGGTTCACCATGGGTGCATGAACGACCTCCTCTACGTCAACGGCGGGACCCCGCTCTCGGGTGAGATCACCGTCCGTGGTGCCAAGAACTTCGTCTCGAAGGCGATGGTGGCGTCGCTGCTCGGCGAGACCCCGAGCGTGCTGCGCAACGTCCCGCAGATCCGCGACGTCGGGGTCGTCACCGGGCTGCTCGAGCTGCACGGCGTGCACGTCGAGGTCGACGACGCGGCGGGCACGCTGCGTCTCGACCCGTCGAACGTCGAGTCGGCGCACGTCGCGGACATCGACGCGCACGCCGGGTCGAGCCGCATCCCGATCCTGTTCTGCGGGCCGCTGCTGCACCGGCTGGGTGAGGCGTTCATCCCCGACCTGGGCGGCTGCCGGATCGGCGACCGGCCGATCAACTACCACCTCGACATCCTGCGGCAGTTCGGTGCCGTCGTGGAGAAGCGCGAGGGCGGGATCCACATCCGGGCGCCGCGCCGCCTGCAGGGCACCAAGATCGCGCTGCCGTACCCGAGCGTCGGGGCCACCGAGCAGCTGCTGCTCACGGCCGTGCGCGCCGAGGGCATCACCGAGCTCGCCAACGCCGCGATCGAGCCCGAGATCATGGACCTCATCAACGTCCTGCAGAAGATGGGCGCCATCATCTCGGTCGACACCGACCGCGTGATCCGCATCGAGGGCGTGGACCGGCTCGTCGGCTTCCAGCACACCGCGCTCGCCGACCGCATCGAGGCGGCGTCGTGGGCCTCGGCGGCGCTCGCCACGGGCGGCGACATCTACGTGCGCGGGGCGACCCAGCCGGAGATGACGGCGTTCCTCAACACCTTCCGCAAGGTCGGCGGCGAGTTCGCTGTCGACGACGAGGGCATCCGGTTCTTCCACCCGGGCGGCGACCTGAGCTCGATCGTGCTCGAGACCGACGTGCACCCCGGCTTCATGACGGACTGGCAGCAGCCGCTCGTCGTGGCGCTGACCCAGGCCAAGGGCCTGTCGATCGTGCACGAGACGGTGTACGAGAACCGCTTCGGCTTCACCGACGCGCTGCGCGGCATGGGCGCCACGATCCAGGTCTACAAGGAGTGCCTGGGCGGGCGCCCCTGCCGGTTCGGGCAGCGCAACTTCTACCACTCGGCCGTCATCTCCGGCCCGACCCCGCTCGCGGCCGCCGACATCGAGGTGCCCGACCTGCGGGGCGGCTTCAGCCACCTCATCGCGGCGCTCGCGGCCAAGGGAACGTCCGCTGTGCGCGGCATCAGCCTGATCGACCGGGGCTACGAGCACTTCACCGAGAAGCTCACGGCGCTCGGCGCCGAGTTCAGCCGGGACTGACGTCGTGGCCGCCGCGTCCCGGGTGCAGGTGCGCCGCGCGCGTGCCGAGGACGCGGCGGCCCTGGCGCGGGTGCACGTCACCGCGTGGCTCGGCGCCTACCGGGGCCTGCTGCCCGACGCGGTCCTCGACGCCCTGGACGTGACCACCATGGAGCGGAGGTGGGACGGGCTGCTGGCCGACGGGCTGCGCCCCCACCAGCTCGTGGCGGAGCTCGACGGGCGCGTCGTCGGCTTCGTCAACGCGGGCCCCGCGTTCGAGAGCGTGCCCGACGGCGAGGTGTACGCGATCTACGTCGAGCCGGACGCGTGGGGCACGGGCGCAGGCCCGGCCCTGCTGGCCGCCGCCGAGGACGAGCTCAGGGTGCTCGGGCACCACGAGGCCGTGCTGTGGGTGCTGCCCACCAACGCCCGCGCACGCCGGTTCTACGAGCGCTCGGGCTGGGCCTCGACGGGTCTGCATGCGGTCCACCCCGTGATGGGGCTCGACGTCGACGTGGTGCAGCACGCCAAGGTTCTCGACCCCTGAGGGCCGGTCCCTCCCGCAGCGCCGCCCGAGGTGTTCGGGGGTAGCGTGCGACGTGGCACCCCCCGGCCACGTCCGTGCACTCCGGCGTGGGGAGGCCCCGTGCAGTCGACTCCCCCCTCGCACGCACGCGTCGCAGCCCCGCACCGGTCGGCCCGGTGGGTCGCGCTCGTGGTGGTCGCCGCGAGCGCCGCGTTCGTCGCCGGCGCCCTGCTGAGCCCCACGGCACGCCGCGACCCCGCGACGCGCTCGCCCGACCCGACCACAGTGACGACGGCGGTCGTGGAGCGCAGGGCGTGGGAGCAGGAGGTGCCGGTGCTGCGCGGCACGCTGCGAGGCGGCTCCGTCCTGGAGGTCGCGGTGCCGACCCTGGCGGCGCCCGTCGAACGCTCCGTCGTCACGTCGGCCCCTGCCGACGTCGGCACCGTCGTCTCGTCGGGTGACCTGCTCGTGGGGGTCTCGGGCCGCCCGATCATCGCGCTCAGCACCTCGCTGCCGCTCTTCCGCTCGCTGCACCCCGGTGACACGGGCGACGACGTGTGGCAGGTGCAGCGGGCGCTCGCGGACCTCGGCCTGTACACCGACGAGGTCGACGGCGTGTACGGCCCCCGCACCGCTGAGGCCGTCGCGGCCCTCTACTCCCAGGTGGGGTTCACGACCCCCGAACCCGACGCCGAGCGCGCCGAGGCCCTGAGCCGTGCGCAGGAGGCGTGGGACGACGTGGAGCTCGCACGCCGGTCCGCTGCCGACGACCCGGACCCGGCGGCAGGGCCCGCCGACGAGGTCGTCGAGCGTGCCCGGCGCGAGCTCCGCCGGGCACAAGACGCAGCGGGGACGTGGCTGCCGCTCGACGAGGTCACGCAGGTGCCCGACGCCGGGGCGATGGTCACGCGCATCACCCCGCTCGGCACCGTCCTCCCCGCCGACCAGACCAGCGTCGCCGAGCTCGTGGGCGGGACCCCGGTCCTGACCGTGCGGGCCGACGCCGCGCTGGCCGACGACTTCCGGGTGGGCGCCGAGGTCCAGGTCAACCCGGCCGCGGGCGGTGACGGCGCGCGCGGCGTCGTCGAGCGGGTCGCGCCGACCGAGGGGGCAGCGACGCTCGACGTCGTCGTCGCGGTGCCGGCAGCCGCCGAGTCGGGGCTCGCCGACGGCGCCCAGATCGCCGTGACCCCCGCACGACGGCCGCCCACCGCGGAGCTCGTGGTGCCCGTCGCCGCCGTCCACCAGGACTCCCGCGGCCGCTACGTCCTGGTGCCCGACCCGGCCGGGAGCAGCCCCACCCGCCTCGCGGTCGACGTGGGGGAGCAGCGGGACGGGTTCGTCGCTGTGCTCGCGGACGGTCTCGCCGAGGGGGACGAGATCCTCGTCGGTGCCACCGCACCGCCCGGTGGGACCGGCTGAGGGCGCCCGGGCCGGGCGGGTAGCATCCCTGACCGTGCGAGCACCGCAGCGTTCCAACCGCGCCTACCGCGCCGTCGCCTTCGTGATCCGTCCGGTCCTGCTGGCGATCACCCGCCGCGACTGGCGCGGCACCGAGCACCTCCCCGCCTCGGGGGGGTACATCGCCGCGGCCAACCACATGACGAACTTCGACCCCCTGACGTTCGCGCACTTCCTGTACGACAACGGCGTCGCGCCCAAGATCCTGGCCAAGTCCTCGCTGTTCAAGGTGCCCGTGCTGGGCCGTGTGCTGCGGGCCACCGGCCAGATCCCCGTGCACCGCGACAGCGTGCAGGCCGGGCAGTCGCTCGACGCGGCGGTCGAGGCCGTGCACGCCGGCGAGTGCGTCGCCGTCTTCCCCGAGGGCACCCTGACGCGCGAGCCCGACCTGTGGCCCATGCTCGGCAAGACGGGCGTCGCGCGCCTCGCCCTGAGCACGCGAGCCCCGGTCGTCCCCGTGGCGCAGTGGGGAGCCCAGGACGTGCTGGGGCGGTACTCCAAGATGTTCCGGCCCCTGCCGCCCAAGAAGGTCACGGTCGTGGCGGGCCCCCCGGTCGTGCTCGACGACCTGTACGAGCGGCCGCTCGACACCGCGACGCTGCGCGAGGCGACCGAGCGGGTCATGGTGGCCATCACGGCGCTCCTCGAGGAGATCCGGGGCGAGCGGGCCCCCGTCGAGCGGTTCGACCCGCGACGCAACCGTCCGCAGGGGCAGGCATGAGCGCGGCAGGCACGAGCGCGGCAGGTACGAGCGCGGCGGGCGCGAGCGGCACCGGGATCCGGGCCGCCGTCCTGGGCTCGGGCAGCTGGGGCACCACGTTCGCGGCCGTGCTCGCCGACGCGGGCTGCGACGTGCGCGTGTGGGGTCGCGACGCCGCGACGTGTGCGCAGATCACCGACGAGCACCGCAACGAGCGCTACCTGCCGGGCGTCGCCCTGCCGGCCGGGCTCACGGCCTCGACCGACCCCCGGGCCGTGCTCGACGGCGCCGACCTCGTCGCGATCGCCATCCCCTCGCAGAGCGCCCGCGCCACGCTCGAGCCGCTGCGCGACGCGTTCGGTCGCGACGCGGTCGCGGTGAGCCTCATGAAGGGCGTCGAGCTCGCGACCGACCGCCGCATGAGCCAGGTCGTCGCCGAGGCCCTCGACCTGCCCGCCGATCAGGTCGCCGTCGTCTCCGGCCCGAACCTCGCGCGAGAGATCGCCGAGCACCAGCCCACCGCGACGGTCGTCGCCTCGACGAGCCCCGAGACCGCCCGCTTCGTCGCGCGGGCCTGCGCCTCGTCGTACTTCCGGCCCTATACCAACGACGACGTGGTCGGCGTCGAGCTGTGCGGCGCCGTCAAGAACGTCATCGCGCTCGCGGTCGGCATCTCGCAGGGACGCGGGCTCGGCTACAACACCATGGCCACGGTCATCACGCGGGGCCTGGTCGAGATCACGCGGCTGGGCCTGGCGCTCGGGGCCGATGCGGACACGTTCCCCGGCCTGGCAGGCATGGGCGACCTCATGGCCACGTGCGCGTCTCCCGACTCGCGCAACCACACGCTCGGCGTGCACGTCGGTCAGGGCATGACGCTGCCCGAGGCGATCGCCGCGACCGGCGGTACGGCCGAGGGCGTCAAGAGCTCGCGCTCGGTGCTCGAGCTGGCCCGCTCGGTCGGCGTCGAGATGCCCATCACGGCTGCCGTGGTCCAGGTGCTCCACGAGGGGCTGCCCGTCGACGAGCTGGCCCCGCTCCTGCTGGCCCGCCCCCACAAGCCCGAACGGGTCTAGCCGGCGAATCGCCGACGTCAGCCTCTACTTCCCCCAGATGAGTTCTGGTGGGGTGTCCTGTGGGCACGCCCGAAGGACGTCCTCGGGCGTGGCGACGTCGGCGAGCTGGGTGTACGGGTTCCAGGCGCCGGTGTCCCACGAGGCCAAGAAGGTCTCCTGACTCGGGATGTCGCGGATGGTGTAGCCGTGCTCCGTGAGGCACTCGACCAGGGACGTGGTGACGTAGTCGTAGGCGATCAGCTTCTGCTCGCGGGTCATGCGGGACTCGTCCTGGGCCGGGTCCTTGGGGTACTTCGCCCTGCAAGTGTAGGTCGCCAGGTTGTAGGCATCGAGCTGCTCGGCGCCAGCGAGCTCGATCTCGACGCCGCTGCCGCCGGCGTTCAGCGTGGCCCCGCCGAAGCCCTCGTCGTGCAGGCAGGTGACCTGCGTGCTGAAGTAGTCGGCGACGGACACGACGCGCACGAGGTCGACCTGCGGGGGGTCGGTGATGCCGAAGCTCGTCGCGGTCTGCGCGAGTGTCGCTGCGATATCGGCGTGATCTTCCGCACTCAGTGTCTGGCTCGGGCTGTGGGAGGTCGCCGCGGGCTCGGGCGAGCCCCCACAGCCGGCGACAGGCCCGATCGCCGCCAGTACGGCAAGAGTCGACAGCCGGCGTGAGAGAGCTTCCATCTATGCCATCCCCTGGGGCCGCGCCGTTGCCGTCGCCAGCACGTCCTGCGTGCTGGCTGCGGGTGAAGTTAGCACCCCGGTCACGGGGGCACAAGGACCGGAGAAGGGGAAGACCTAGCTGGTCGGACGCGTCGAGCGCAGCGCCCGGTCCAGGTCGGCCCACAGGTCCTCGACGTCCTCGATGCCCACCGACAGCCGCAGCAGGTCCTCGGGGACGGTGGCCGACTCGGTGGTGAACCGTCGCCGCCGTTCGAGGCTCGACTCGACCCCGCCCAGGCTCGTCGCCGGCACCCACAGGTTCACGGCCCGGGTCACGGCGTCGGCGGCGTCCGCCCCGCCGCGCGGGCGCACCCCGAGGATCGACCCGTAGCCGTCCATGAGGCGCGTGGCCCGTTCGTGGCCGGGATCGTCGGGCAGGCTCGGGTGCCGCACCTCGAGCACGTCGGGGTGCGTCGCGAGCCGTCGCGCGAGCTCGGCCGCCGTGGCCTGCGCGCGCTCGACCCGCAGGGCGAGGGTCCGCAGCCCGCGCAGCGCGAGCCACACCTCGAACGGCCCGGCGATCGCGCCGTGCACGGTGCGGTGCTGGAGCAGCCGGGCGTGCAGCGCGGGGTCGTCGGTCAGCACCGCGCCGAGCACCACGTCGCTGTGCCCGGCCAGGTACTTCGTGACGGAGTGCACCACGACGTCCGCACCGACCTCGAGCGGGCGCTGCACGAGCGGCGTGGCGAACGTGTTGTCGACACCGACGAGCGCCCCGACCTCGTGGGCCGCCGCCACGAGCGCGGGCAGGTCGGCGACCTCGAGCATCGGGTTCGTGGGTGTCTCGACCCACAGCATCGACGTCGGGGCCGCGAGCAGCTGCGCACGCACCGCGTCGGTGTCGTCGATGTCGACCAGCACGACCTCGACGCCTGAGCGCTCCGTGAGGTCGCGTGCGTACCCGAGGGTCACCTGGTAGGAGTGCCGGGGGAGGACCACGCGGCCGCCGGCCGGGACCAGCGAGAACGCCGCCGCGATGGCCGCCATGCCCGATCCGAGCACGAGTGCCGGGAGCGTCGAGCGCTCGAGCGCGGCCAGCGCCTGCTCGAACGGCTGCCACGTCTCGGTGCCTCCGCGCGTGTACAGCAGCTCGCCGGGAGCAGGGACCCCCGTCGACACGTACGTGGAGGACAGCACGACGGGAGGGTTCACCGGGGCACCCTGCGTGCGCGGCGGGCGACCCGCTGTGACGGCGACGGTGGACGGGGCGAGGTCAGCGGGCTCGTGGGGCACGCCGCCAGGCTAGCGGGACGGCATCGGGTGAGGACCAGTCGGGGTCGCGCGATAGGGTCGCACGCGATGGAGACGAGCCCGCAGCACCCCGACAACCTCCCGACCCCGGGTGCGCGTCCGCGCGTGCTGCTGGTGTTCGGCGGACGCTCCGGCGAGCACGCGGTCAGCTGCGCGACAGCCGGTGGCGTGCTGCGCGCGATCGACAGCACGCGCTACGACGTGCTCCCCGTGGGCATCACCCCGAGCGGACGCTGGGTCGCCGTCGACGGCGACCCCGACCGCTGGGCGATCACCGACGGACACCTGCCCGAGGTCTCAGACGGCCCCGAGCAGGTGCTGCTGCCGCAGTCCGCCGACGAGCGCACCGTGCGCGTGCTCGAGGACGGTGCGCCGCCGCGCGACATCGGGGCGATCGACGTCGTCTTCCCGCTGCTGCACGGCCCCTTCGGTGAGGACGGCACGCTCCAGGGCATGCTCGAGCTCGCCGACGTCCGCTACGTCGGTGCCGGGGTGCTCGCGTCCGCCGTCGGCATGGACAAACACTACATGAAGCTCGTGCTCGCCGGTCAGGGGCTGCCTGTCGGCCCCTACACGGTGCTGCGCCCGGGCGAGCTCGACCGCGACCCGGCCGGGGTCGCCGCCCGCGTCGAGGCTCTCGGGCTGCCGCTGTTCGTCAAGCCCGCGCGCGCCGGATCGAGCCTGGGCATCACGCGTGTGACCGACCTGGCCGACCTGCCCGCGGCCGTCGCCGAGGCGCAGCGCCACGACCCGAAGGTCGTGATCGAGGCCGCGATCGTGGGCCGCGAGATCGAGTGCGCTGTGCTCGGCAGCCGTGACGGCGGGCGTCCGCGGGCGTCGCTGCCCGGCGAGATCGTCGTGACCGATGCCACGCACGACTTCTACGACTTCGAGGCGAAGTACCTCGCCGAGGCCGACGTCGAGCTGAGCTGCCCGGCGGACCTGCCTCCCGAGGTCGTCGAGCGGGTGCAGGACGCCGCTGTGCGCACGTTCGAGGCCGTGGGCTGCGAGGGCCTGGCCCGGGTCGACGTCTTCGTGACCGAGGGCGGGGACGTCGTCGTCAACGAGATCAACACCATGCCGGGCTTCACGCCCTTCTCGATGTACCCCCGGATGTGGCAGGCCTCGGGCCTGAGCTACCCCGAGCTGATCGACGAGCTGCTGCAGCTCGCGCTCGCTCGCCCGACCGGGCTGCGCTGACCGGGCTGCTGCACCGAGCCGCGCCGCGCTGATCCGCGCGGCGTCAGCGGGGCGAGGCGGTCACAGGCACGCGCCCGTGGCCTCGACCGCCGCGACCGCAGGACCGAGCTGGTCGACGAAGCTCGTCGAGTGATGGGCCGTGACCTCGGCCGGGACCTGCACCTCGACCGCGGGGTCGCGGCCGTACGTGGTGAACGTCCAGTCCGTGCTGCCGTCGGCGTCGGGCTCACCCGCGACCGTGACCCAGTCGACGCTGGGCCCCCCGGGGGTCTCGACCGTCACGCACGTGTCGGTCGTGGGACCGGGCACCTCGACGCCGCACCGCAGCACGACGGGCGCGGTGGGCTCCCCCCAGGCGGCGGTGGCCTGGCTCGTGGTGGTCAGCCGGGCCAGGTCCCCGAGCTGCTCGGGCAGCGCGAGCACGATGCTCGCGCACGCGGGGTCGGCCGCGTCGGGAGCCACGGCGACCTTGACGGCCGAGGTGCAGCCGGCGAGCAGGCCGGTGGCCACCGCAGCCGACGCGAGCAGCAGTGCCCGTCGGGAGGGGCGGCGTCGTCGGCCCGCGGGGCGCGGCAGCAGGTCGGGCTCGGGGTGCATCCGCTCACGCTAGCCCGCTGGGCTGGGTGCCACGGAAACGGTGCGACAGCCGGTCGCGTGATGGCCTCGCCGGTGCGGTCGCCGGTGCGGTCGCCGGTGCGGTCACCGGTGCCGGAGCGGGATACCGTGACGCCGTGAGCGCTCCCGACGGTCCCCTCGTCGCCGACCTGTCCGAGGACGACCTCCTCGCCCGCATCTTCCCGCACCTGCCGCAGCCGCCCGGCACCCTCGTGGCCCCGGGCGACGACGCCGCGGTCGTCCGTGCGCCCGATGCGCGCGTCGTCGTCTCGACCGACGTTCTGGTCGAGGGGCAGCACTTCCGGCTGCCGTGGTCGAGCGGTGAGGACGTCGGCTGGCGGGCCGCCGCGCAGAACCTCGCGGACGTCGCCGCGATGGGTGCGAGGCCCACGGCGCTCGTCGTGGCACTCGTCGTGCCCGGGCACCTGCCCGCCGCGTGGGTCGAAGGGCTCGCCCGCGGCCTGGCGGCGGCCTGCACCCCGCACGGCGCCGGGGTCGTGGGCGGCGACCTGTCGGGCGGCCCGGCGGTCGTGGTCTCGGTCACCGTGCTCGGCGACCTCGGAGGGCGTGAAGCCGTGCTGCGCTCGGGGGCCCGCCCGGGCGACGTCGTGGCGCACGCGGGCGTCCGCGGGCGCTCCGCTGCCGGGCTCGCGCTGCTCGACGCGGGCCTGGCCGAGCTCGACCCGGGCCTCGTGACCGGGTACCTGCGTCCCGACCCGCCGCTCGCCGCGGGCCCGGTCGCAGCCGACGCCGGCGCGAGCGCGATGCTCGACGTCTCGGACGGCCTGCTGCGGGACGCGTCGCGGATCGCGGTGGCGAGCGGTGTGCGCATCGACCTGGACCCGGTCGAGCTGGCCTTCGGCGACGACCTGGCCCGGCTGTCGGGCGCTGCGCGGGCCCTGGGCGCCGATGCCCAGGAGTGGGTCCTGGCGGGTGGTGAGGACCACGGTCTCCTCGCGACGTTCCCGGCGGACGTCGCGGTGCCGGCGCCGTTCAGGGTCGTGGGCCGCGTGCTCGCGGCCGACCCGGGTACGCCACGCGTCACCGTCGACGGTGCGGCACCCACGGTGGGCTCGACCGGCTGGGACCACTTCGCGCGGTGAACCGGTCGGCGCCGGTCACAGCGCCAGGCGGTCAGCCGCGGCGGTAGCGCACCTCGAGGAGCTCGGCGCCCCCGACGTCGTCGTAGCGCTCGGTGCCGTCGGGCTGGAACCCGTTGCGGCGGAAGAAGTGGCGGGCGCGGTCGTTCTCGGCGAGCACCCACAGCGACAGGGTGTGGGCCGCGGACTCCTGCACGATCGTCCGCACGAGGGGACGGGCCACGCCGCGCCCCCACATGCCGGGGTCGAGGTACATCGAGTAGATCTCGAGGTCCCCGCGCCTGGCGTCCTCGTCACGGCACGGCCCCACGGTCGCGAACCCGAGCACGGCCCCGTCCGACTCGGCGAGCCAGGTGCGGACGTGGTCGTGCGGGCCCGACGCGAGGTGCTGGGTCCACTCCTCGGCCCGGGTCAGCGGGTCGAGGGCCGCGAGGTGCGCGGCCGGGACGATGCTCTCGTACGCCTCCTGCCACGAGCGCACGTGCACCCGGGCGATCGCGGGCGCGTCGTCCACCCGGGCGATGCGGATGGTCACCTCGTCGAGATCCTCCACCATGGCCCACACCCTGCCATACCGCCCGGAGCAGCACGAAGGCCCACGAGATGTTCTCGTGGGCCTTCGTGGAAATCCTGGGGGCTGCGCTCAGACGGCGCGCTGCACCTTGCCTGCCTTCAGGCACGACGTGCAGACGTACAGCCGCTTCGGGGTGCCCGCGACAACCGCACGCACACGCTGGATGTTCGGGTTCCAGCGACGCTTCGTGCGCACGTGGGAGTGCGAGATGCTGTGCCCGAAGCTCGGGCCCTTGGCGCAGACTTCGCAGTTGGCAGCCACGGTGTTCTCCTGATTCGGTCTTGGCACGCCGCGGTGCGGCGAAGTTCTGATGACGGATGCGCCACCCGGGAGGGGGCGCGACCCGTGCCCGGACGCGGCCGGGCAACCGCTACAGACTAGCCCACGCGACGGGTGCGACCCAAATGTGGGTGCGATGAGGCATCGTGGGCGCAGCACGAACGAGGACAGGAGCGGCGTGGAGAGGCTGGACGGGACGGCGGTGCGGGCTTGGGCGCTCGCCGCGCAGGTGGCGCTCGACGAGGCGCGCGATCGGATCGACGCGGTGAACGTGTTCCCGGTCGCCGACTCCGACACGGGCACCAACGTGCACCTCACCGTCGGCGGTGGGGCTGCCGCGCTCGGCACGGTGCCGGTGGGCGCCGGCGCGCACGAGGTCGCCCGGGCGTTCGCACGCGGAGCGCTGCTGGCCGCGCGAGGCAACTCCGGGATCATCGTCAGCCAGTACCTCGCGGGGTTCGCCGCGGCGCTTCCGGACGACGCCGACGCCGCGCAGCTCGCGGCGGCGCTCGGGGCAGCGAGCCGCGCCGCGACCGGTGCGGTGGCCGACCCGCAGGAGGGCACCGTCCTCACGCTCGCCCGCAGCGTGGCGCAGGTCGCGGCCGACGCCGTGACGCACGGCGGTGCGGACTCCGACGGCCTCGTCGCCGTGCTGCGTCCCGCGCTGCGTGAGGCGCACGCCAGCCTGGGCGCGATCAGCGAGGTGCACCCCGTGCTGCGCGCCTCGCACGTGCTCGATGCCGGCGCGTGCGGGCTGCTCGTCGTGCTCGACGCGCTCGCCCGCGCTGTCGAGGGCAGGGCGCACGCACCGGCCGACCTCGCGTGGCTGCCCACCGCGGCCGGGCCGCGCGACGACCGCCACGACCCGGGCGGTCCCGGGGCTGACGGGCACCATGCTCACGGGCACGGCGCGGGCGGTCACCCGGAGGGCGAGGGTGCGTTCGAGGTCATGCTGCTGGTCCGGTCCGCGGCGGACGAGGACCTCGGCCCGGCGCTCCGGGAGCGCATGCGGGCGGTCGGCGACTCGGTCGCCGTGGTGGGCGACGACGGTCTGTGGAACGTGCACGTGCACACCGACGACCCGGCCCGCGCGATCGAGCAGGCGTCGTGCGGGGCGCGCGAGCAGGTGGTGGTGCGGCTGCTCGCGTCACGCACCGGGACCGGCGGCGCCGGCGGCCCGGGAGCGGGCGCTGTGCTCGGCGTCGTCGCGTGCACGGGTACGTCCGGCCTCGCCGCGGCGCACGCGTCCACGGGGGCGGTCGCGGTGGTGCGCTGCGACGGCACCGGCGTCGGGGTGCGCCACCTGGTGCGCGCGATCACCGACACCGGTGCGCCGCGCGTGGTCGTGCTCCCGGGCGACGCGGAGACCGCCGAGGCGGCCCGGGCGGCGGCGCACGCCCTCGAGCCGACGGGGGTCCACGTCTCGGTCGCCGAGGACGCGCTCGACGAGCTGCGGGTGCTCGTCGGGGTCCTGGCGCTCCAGGGATCGGGTGCGGGTGACCTCGCCGGACGGCTCGAGGCCTGCCGCGGAGCCCTGCGACGCCTGCGGGGCACCGAGCTGGCGCGACCTGAGCCGGACGAGGTGCAGGCAGCGCTGGACGCCCTCCTCGCGCAGCACGAGGGCGACCCCGAGTCGCTCACCGTGCTGCTCGGCACGGGCAGCACGGCCGAGGTCGGCGAGTCCCTGGTGGCGCGCACGGCCCGCGACCACCCCGGGCTCGCTGTGCTCGTGGCGGGACCGGTCGACGGGCTGCCCGCCGTGTGGCTGGGGGTCGACTGATGAGCGTGCCCGACGACGCCGTGGTGCGTCCCGGGGCCCGGCTCGACGAGGCGCTGGGCCGGGTTCTCGGTGAACGTTCCGCTGCGCCGCTCGCGAAGCTCGGACTGCACACCACCGGCGACCTGCTGCGGCACTACCCGCGGCGCTACTCCGAGCCGGGCACGTTGACCGACCTCGCGAGCCTGACGGTCGGTGAGCACGTGACGGTCATGGCGCGGGTCGTGCAGGCGACGGTCCGCGAGATGCGATCTCGGGGCGGCGCGATGCTGCAGGCGGTCGTCACGGACGGCACCCGGAACCTGCATCTCACGTTCTTCGCCAAGCGGCGCGGTGCCCTGCGGGTGCACGAGCAGCGGCTCGTCCCCGGCCGGACCGGGATGTTCACCGGTGTCGTCTCCGACTACCGGGGTCAGCGGCAGCTCACGCACCCCGACTACCAGCTGATCGGCGTGGACGCGGACGACGAGGCCGCGGCGCTCGTCGAGGTCAGCCGGCCGATCCCGATCTACCCGGCCTCGGCCGCCGCACCCACCTGGCGCATCCAGCGCTGCGTGCGCACGGTCCTGGACCCGCTGACCGACGCGGACGTGCCCGACCCGCTGCCCGAGCCCGTGCGGGCGCGCCACCGCCTCGTGGACCTGCGGCAGGCGCTCGCGGACGTGCACGAGCCGTACGACGACACGCAGTGGCGACGCGGCCAGGAGCGCCTGCGCTTCGAGGAGGCGTTCGTGCTGCAGGCCGAGCTCGCCCGCCGCCGGGCCCGCACGGCGCACCAGGAGGCCGTGGCCCGCCCGCACGTCCCCGGCGGGCTGCTCGACCAGTTCGACGAGCGGCTCCCGTTCACCCTCACCGCCGGGCAGCGCGAGGTCGGCGCCCAGCTGGCTGCCGAGCTCGCGGGTGCCCACCCGATGCAGCGGCTGCTGCAGGGCGAGGTCGGCTCGGGCAAGACCGTCGTCGCGCTGCGCGCGATGCTGCAGGTGGTCGACGCGGGCGGCCAGGCCGCGCTGCTCGCGCCGACCGAGGTGCTCGCGGCACAGCACGCGCGCACGCTCCGGTCGCTGCTCGGCGACCTCGCCGAAGGCGGGTTCCTCGGGGGAGCCGAGCACAGCACGCGGGTGGCGCTGCTCACCGGGTCGCAGGGTGCGGCGGCCCGCCGCGAGAACCTGCTCGACGCGGCGAGCGGCCGGGCCGGCATCGTCGTGGGCACGCACGCCCTGCTCTCGGAGAACGTGCAGTTCGCCGATCTCGGGCTCGTGGTGGTCGACGAGCAGCACCGGTTCGGCGTCGAGCAGCGCGACACGCTGCGCGCCAAGGCCGCGCAGACCCCGCACCTGCTCGTGATGACCGCCACGCCCATCCCGCGCACCGTCGCGATGACTGTGTTCGGCGACCTCGAGACGTCGACCCTGAGCGAGATCCCCGCCGGACGCAGCGGCGTCACGACGCACGTGGTGCCCGCGGACAACGCGGCGTGGGTCGAGCGCACGTGGAAGCGGGTGCGCGAGGAGGTCGACCGCGGCGGGCGGGCGTACGTCGTGTGCGCGCGCATCGACCCGGACGACGAGCCGACGGGCGCCCGCCGGGTGCGCGACGAGGACGGCGCCGACCTCCTTGCCCTCGACGTCGACGAAGGCGCCCCCGACGAGGGCGCGGACCCCGGGCGCGGCGGACCGCCGCCGCGCCGCCTGCGGTCCGTGCTCGAGGTCGCCGACGAGCTGCGGGCACGGCCCGCGCTCGCGGGCGTCGCGGTCGGTGAGCTGCACGGACGCATGAGCCCCGACGAGAAGGACCGCGCGCTCGCGGACTTCGCGTCGGGTCGCGTGCCCGTGCTCGTCTCCACGACCGTGATCGAGGTCGGTGTCGACGTGCCCGAGGCCACCGCGATGGTCGTGCTCGACGCCGACCGCTTCGGACTCTCGCAGCTGCACCAGCTGCGCGGCCGCGTCGGGCGGGGGAGCGCAGCGGGGCTGTGCCTGCTGGTCGCGAGCGCGCCTGAGGGGACCCCGGCCGCGACCCGGCTCGCCACGCTCGCCGAGACGTCCGACGGGTTCGAGCTCGCGGCGGTCGACCTCGGGTTGAGGCGCGAGGGCGACGTGCTCGGTGCGGCGCAGTCGGGGGCGGCGAGCTCGCTGCGGCTGCTGCGCGTCACGCGCGACGCCGACGTCATCGCCCAGGCCCGTGCCGACGCGCGCGAGCTCGTCGCCCAGGACCCCGAGCTCGAGGGCTGGCCCGCGCTGCGCGAGGCGATCGACCGGCAGCTCGCTGGCGAGCGCGAGGAGTTCCTGGACCGCACCTGAAGGTCCTGTGCGGGCGTCCATCCGAGGTGCGTAGTCTGGCGCGCGTGTCGAAGGCTCCCGTGGTCCGTGCCCGCAACCTCCTCGTCGGCTACGGCGGTGAACCCGTGTGCGCCCCCGTGACGTTCACGCTCGCCCCGGGCCGGGTCCTGGCCCTCGTCGGGGCCAACGGATCGGGCAAGTCGACGGTGCTGCGCGCCGTGCTCGGCCTGCTCGACCCCGCGGGCGGCTCGGTCGAGGTCTTCGGTCGCCCGGTCGACGAGCGCGAGGTGGGCTTCCGCACCCGCGTCGCGAGCGTGCTCGACGACGACGCGTACTTCCCGGCCCTCACTGTCGCCGAGCACCTGTACCTCACGGCCCGCGGGCACGGCGTGCGGGGGGCCGACGACGTCGTCACGGACGCGCTCGACAGCTTCGGGCTCACCGAGCACGCCACGTCCCTGCCCGTCGCGCTGTCCTCGGGCCAGCGCCGGCGCCTGCTCCTCGCGGCGGGCTTCGTGCGCCCCCGCGGGCTGCTGGTGCTGGACGAGCCCGAGCAGCGGCTCGACCTCAACATGCGCACGCGGCTCGCCGAGCGTCTCGTCGCCGAGAAGGCAGCGGGCGGCGCTGTGCTGCTCGCGACCCACGACCCCGACCTGCTGCGGGCAGTGGCCGATCGCGCCGTGCTCGTCGCGGACGACGAGTCGCGGCTGCTGAGCGCCGAGGACGCCGCCGCCGCGATCGCCCCGGGCGTGCTGTGAGCGACCCCGAGCTGAACACCGACGGCGCTGCCGACCTCGTGGGCGAGCTCGACGAGCCGCTGCTGGTGGGGCCCGCCGAGGTCGGTGACGTGCCCGGCGGCCGGTCGATCCGTCGCTACACCGCGGCCGCCGCGAACCAGCGCGGTGGCGCGCACCTCGGCGAGCTCCTCAACGACGTGTACTACGCAGTCATCTCGATCGCCATCGGCATCGGCATGGCCCTCGGCATCGCGGGCACGCTGCGCGAGTCGCTGCCCGAGCCGCCGACCGCCACGACCGATGCGGGCGTGAGCCTCCCGGCCCTCGTCGCCGTGCTCGTGCTGGGGCTCGGTGGCGTGCTGCTCTCGCTCGCCGGACGGCTCGGGCCGGTCGGGGCCGGGGGAGCCGAGGCCGCGTGGTGGCTCTCGCTCCCGGTCGACCGTCGAGGCCTCCTGCGCCCGGCCGCGCGTCGCCTCCCGGTCGTCGCGGCGGGGGCCGGTGCGGTCGTGGTGACGCTGCTCGACGCGGGCCTGCTCGGGAACGACGGCCTGCCGCGCGTGGGGCACACCGTGCTGGTCGCGGCGCTCAGCGGCGCCGTGGTGGTGCTCGGCGCGGGCATCGCGCAGAGCCTGCTGGTGTCCCGGCGCGCGATCGCGCTCGTGGGCGACCTGCTGCTCGCCGCGGCACCGGTGGTGGCCCTGGTGGGCGCGTTCGCCGGATGGCACCTCGACGCCCTCCCGGAGGCCCCGCTGCTGCTGAGCGCGGTTCTGCTGGTCGTCGTCGTGGTGCTCGCGTGGCTCCTCGACCGGCGCCTGGACCGCATCCCGGCGCGGTCGCTGCGCGAGAGCGGGTCGGTGGCCAGCCAGGCCGTCGGTGCTGTCGTCTCGCTCGACTCGCGCGAGCTCGGCCGGGCCCTGACCGATGGTGCTGCCCGTCCGCGGCGGCGCCGCTCGGTGCGGTTCCGTGGTGTGTCCGGCGCTCCCGCTGCACTCGTCACCGCGGACCTCGTCGTGCTGACGCGCTCGACGCGCCACCTCGTGCAGCTCGTGGTCGCCGCGCTCGTCCCGGTGCTGGTCGCACTCGTCCCGGAGCTCGCCGGCCCGGTCGGCTTCCTCATCGCGATCGTCGTCGGCGGCTCGGTCGCGATGAGCGCGACGGGCGAGGGTGCCCGCCGGGCCGAGATGGCCCCGGTGCTCGACCGGCTGCTGCCGATGCCCGCCGCGCACGTGCGCCGCTGGCGCATGCTCGTGCCCTTCGCCGTGATGGTGCTGTGGTCGCTCGTGGCGTTCGCCGCCGTGGCCTCGTGGGCCGGTGACCTGCCCGGCTGGCTGGCCCTCGGCGTCGCGTCCGCACCCGTGTGGGCGGGCGCCGCGATCCGCTCGGCCTACCGGCCCGCCCCCGACTGGGGCGGCGCCCTCGTCTCGACGCCGATGGGCGCGCTGCCCACCGGCGTCGCGGCGGTGCTCTCGCGCGGACCCGACGTGGTGGTCATCGGCATGATCCCGGTGCTCATCGCGGTGCTGCTCGGCACCGTGTACCCGGTCCTCATCACGATCCAGGCCGTCCTCGCGGTGATCGTCGTCGCGATCTCGCAGGGCACCCGCACGCTCATGGACCGCATGAACGACGCGATGGGGCAGGACCCCGCGCACCCGACCGGCGGGGCGGCGCGCCGATGACGCGGATCGTGGCGGGGACCGTGGGTGGCCGCACGCTGCAGGTGCCACCCAAGGGGACCCGGCCCACGAGCGACCGGGTCCGTGAGGCGTTGTTCGCACGGCTCGAGCACCTCGACGTGGTCGACGGGGCACGCGTGCTCGACCTGTACGCGGGCTCGGGGGCGCTGGGGCTCGAGGCCCTGAGCCGTGGCGCCGAGCACGCGACGCTCGTCGAGGCCGCCCGGGTCGCGGCGGACGTGTGCCGCCGCAACGTCGGTGCGCTCGGGCTCACGGCCCGGGTCACGGTCGCGGTCGAGCGGGCCGAACGGTTCACGGCGCGCCCCCCGGTGCACCCGTGGGACCTCGTGCTGCTCGACCCGCCCTACGACGTCGACGAGCCCGCCCTCGCGGACGTGCTCGCGGGGCTGCCCGGGACGCTCACGCCCGACGCCGTGGTGGTGGTCGAGCGCTCGACGCGCAGCCCGGAACCCTCCTGGCCCGCCGGGCTCGAGCGCTTCGACGACCGGTCCTGGGGAGAGACCCGGGTGTGGTTCGCCCAGCCTGTCGTCCCGGCCACCGACGAGGCGCTCGCGTAGGTTGGCACCCGTGACCACAGCCGTCTGCCCGGGGTCCTTCGACCCGATCACTCTCGGCCACGTGGACGTGGTGCGCCGTGCCCGGTCCTTCGTCGACGAGGTCGTCGTGGGTGTCGCCCGTAACTCGTCCAAGAGCGCGCTGCTGCCCGTCGAGGTGCGCGTCGCCCTGGCCCGTGAGGCGCTCGCCGACGTCGACGGGGTGCGGGTCGAGCCCATCCCCGGGCTGCTCGCCGACTTCGTGCGGGACGTGGGGGCGACAGCCGTGGTCAAGGGCCTGCGGGGCGGCGCCGACTTCGACGCCGAGACCCCCATGGCCCTCATGAACCGGCACCTGACCGGGGTCGAGACCGTGTTCGTGATCGGCAGCACGGCCCTCGCCCACATCGCGTCCTCGCTGGTCAAGGACGTGGCCCGCTTCGGCGGGCAGATCGACGACCTGGTACCGCCCGGCGTGGCCCGGGCGGTCCGTGAAGCGCTGGGCGTGGGCCCGGCGGGGGGAGGGGACGTATGACGACCGCCGACGGATTCTCGGACGGCACGACCGGCAGCACGCAGCCTGAAGGGCTCCTGGGCGTCCTCGACGCGCTGGCCGCCGCGGTGCAGGGCGCGCGAGCGATGCCGATGTCGTCCTCGGTGCTGGTGAACCGCGCCGAGCTGCTCGACCTGGTCGAGCAGGCGCGCGAGGCGCTGCCGACCCAGCTGGTGCGGGCCGACGAGGTGCTGGCCGACGCGGGGGCGGCGCGTGCAGCGGCGCAGGCCGAGGCCGACGCGCTCGTGGCCCGGGCGCGCGAGGAGGCTGACCGGCTGGTCGAGTCCGACGCGCTCGTGGTCCAGGCGCGCCAGCGCGCGGACCAGCTGCTCGCCGAGACCGAGGCGACGGTCGAAGGGCTGCGCCGCGACGCGGACGACTACTGCGACCGGCGCCTCGCGGACTTCGAGATCGACCTCGGCAAGGTCCTCAGCCAGGTCCAGGCGGGCCGGGCCAAGCTCGCAGGTCGCCTGGGAGCCACCGAGGCGCCCTGAGCCCCCAGACCGGCACGAGGCGCCTCGGTCACCTGGCACCGCGAGGCGGGTCGTCAGCCGGTTTGGGCTCGGTCCTGACGTGACGTAGGATTGCTCGTTGGTCCTGCCGGTTCGTGCGGACCGAGCCACCTCATGACGGGAACCTGGACCGTGCAGCGCGCGCCTCACCTCGATCCCCGCTCGCCCTTCGTGCTCGATACCCACGAGCTCGGACGACGTCCGGGATCGATGCGGACCGTGCAACGGACAGTGCCCGCCCCTGAGGACCTCGGTACCGACGTCATCGGCGTCCCTGCTGGGACCGATCTCGCGCTGGATCTCCGGCTCGAGGCGGTCATGGAAGGGGTCCTGGTCACCGGATCCGTCCGCGGCCGGGCGGTCGGGGAGTGCGTGCGCTGCCTGGGAGAGGTCGTCGAGAACATCGATGTGCCGTTCCAGGAGCTGTACGTCTACCCTGAGCGTGCGGCGGTCGCGGTCGAGGACGGCGACGACGAGGAGGACGTGCGCGAGCTCGACGGAGACCTTGTCGATCTCGAGCCCGCGCTCCGGGACACGGTGGTGCCTGCGCTACCCTTTCAACCGCTGTGCGGGCCCGACTGCCCGGGCCTGTGCTCCGAGTGCGGTGCGCGCCTGGCGGACGACCCGGACCACAAGCATGAGATCCTTGACCCTCGGTGGGCCGCCCTCGGGCGCCTCCAGGGCCCGTTCGACGAGACGAAAGAGAGCTAGCCGTGGCTGTTCCGAAGCGCAAGATGTCGCGCAGCAACACCCGTGCGCGTCGGTCGCAGTGGAAGACCACTGCCACGACGCTCACGACCTGCCCGCAGTGCAAGGCCGACAAGCAGCCGCACATTGCCTGCCCGTCGTGCGGTGCGTACAACAACCGTCGTTACGCCGAAGCGGTTCGCACCGAGCACGAAGCTCGCTGAACCGCGGTCGTCCGACCGTGACGCACACCTGGCTGTCGACGCTCCGTTCTCCGACTCTCTGACGACGTGATGAGCAGCGCAGCCGACCAGCTCGTCGAGAAGCTCGGGGTCCAGCTGGACCCCGAGCTTCTTGTGCTGGCACTGACCCACCGGTCCTTCGCGCACGAGGCCGGTGGCATCCCCACCAACGAACGGCTCGAGTTCCTCGGTGACACCGTGCTCGGTCTCGTGGTGACCGAGGAGCTGTACCGCACCCACCCCGGGCAGTCCGAGGGTGAGCTAGCCAAGATGCGTGCGGCGACGGTCTCGCAGCGGGGTCTGGCCCTCGTGGCCCGTGAGCTCGACCTGGGCTCCTACGTGCTGCTCGGCAAGGGCGAGCTCGCGACCGGCGGCAACGACAAGGACTCGATCCTTTCCGACACGCTCGAGGCGCTGTTCGGCGCCGTCTACCTCGCGCACGGTCTCGAGCCCGCACGCCGCGTCGTGCTCGGGCTGGTGGGTCCCACCCTCGAGGCCGCAGCCGACCTGGGCGCCGGCCTGGACTGGAAGACGAGCCTGCAGGAGCTCGCCGCCGAGCTGAGCCTGGGCGCACCGGTGTACGAGGTCGTCGGCGAGGGCCCCGACCACGCCCGCACGTTCACGGCCCACGCCGTGGTGGGCGGGCAGGTGCGCGGCACCGGCACCGGACCCGCGAAGAAGCTCGCCGAGCAGCAGGCCGCTGCGGACGCCTACGGGGCGCTCGAGGCCCTGCCGCGCACGACGGCGCCGTCCGCCTGAGCCGCCACCGGGTCGCGCGCCGTGCCGGAGCTGCCTGAGGTCGAGACGGTCCGTGACGGCCTCGCCCGCCACGTGGTGGGCCGCACCGTCACGGGCGTCGACGTGCGCCGCGACTACAGCGTGCGCCGGCACCAGGGCGGTCCCCTCGACTTCGCGGGTCAGCTGACCGGCCGCCGCCTCGACGCCGCTGTACGCCGCGGCAAGTTCCTCTGGCTGCTGCTCGACACCCCGACGGGCGAGGTGCCGGACGCCGCGCTGATGGCGCACCTGGGCATGAGCGGCCAGCTGCTGGTGCGCACCACTGCTGACGACGCACGCACCGCGGACGTCCACCCCCACCTGCGCGTGCGGCTACGGCTCGACGACGGTGGCGCGCTCGACTTCGTGGACCAGCGCACGTTCGGGCACCTGACTGTCACCGAGCTCGTGCCGACCCCCGACGGGGCGCCAGGCGGGGCCGGGTCGCCGTGGCCGGTGGTGCCGGAGCCGGCCGCGCACATCGGCCGCGACCTGCTCGACCCGGCGCTGGACCGGCCCGCGCTCGTCGCACGGATCCGCGGCCGACGCACGGGGCTCAAGCGGGCGCTGCTCGACCAGACCCTCACGTCGGGGGTGGGGAACATCTACGCCGACGAGGCCCTGTGGCGCGCCCGTCTGCACTACGCGCGCCCCACCGAGACGCTGCGCCGCGCCGAGGTCGAGCGGGCGCTCGACGCGGCCGCCGAGGTGATGCGCGAGGCCCTGGCGCAGGGCGGGACGAGCTTCGACGCGCTGTACGTCGACGTCAACGGTGCCTCGGGCTACTTCGACCGTTCGCTCGCGGTGTACGGGCAGGAGGGTCGGCCGTGCCCCCGCTGCGGGACGCCCGTGCGCCGCGACGAGTTCATGAACCGCTCGTCCTACACCTGCCCCGTCTGCCAGCCGCGGCCCCGCAACGCGCACTGGTGACCCGACCCCGCCCGGGCGTCGTCAGCGGGTGAGGGCGTTGGCCAGCGGTCGACCCTCGACGAACGCCGCGAGGTTGGTCGTGAGGAACTCCGAGGCCCCCGTGGGGCGTCCGCCCGCGGCGTGCGGGGACACGAGGATGCGCGGCTCGTCCCACAGCGGCGAGTCGGCGGGCAGGGGCTCGGTCGCGAAGACGTCCAGGGCCGCGCCGGCGACCGATCCCGCGCGCACCGCCGCGAGCAGCGCAGCCTCGTCGAGCGTCGAGCCGCGCCCCACGTTGACGACCCAGGCGTGCGGCGGCAGCGCGGCCAGCACGTCCGTGCCGATCGCGTCGCGGGTCGAGGGCGTCGCGGGCAGGATGCCGATGAGCAGGTCCGTCGTGGGGAGCGCCTGCGTGATGTCGGACGACGCGATCACGGGGTAGCCCGCCCGCTCGCCCGCGGTCGTCGCGACACCCGTGACCTCCGCGCCGAGCGCGGTCAGGAGCGGGGCCAGCCGGCTCGCGATGGACCCGAACCCCCACACGAGCACCCGTGCGCCGTCGAGCGTGCGGAACGAGCCGCGTTCGCGCACGGGCTGCGCGCCCCCGAGCTCTCGGGCCCACCGGTGCGCGTCCTGCGCGCGGACCAGCTCGGGCAGCCGGCGCGCGACCGCGAGCACCAGGGCGAGGGTGTGCTCCGCGACCGGGCCGTCGTGCAGCCCGCGTCCCGAGGTGATCACGACGTCGGGGGCGAATCCCGCCTCGAGGACGGCGTCCGGGCCCGCGGGCAGCGCCGCGACCCATCGCAGCCGTGGCAGGCGGCGAGCCTCGGCCGCGAGCAGCCGGGGAGGGTTGGTCCAGGACACGAGGACCTCGGCGTCCGTGTGCTCCTCGGGGATCGGCTGCCGGACGTCGTACGCGACGGTCTCGACGCCGTCGGGAAGCTCCGGAGCGAGCTCGATGCTCGTGGGGAGCAGAACCTTGACCATGTGTCCTCGTCGTTCGGTGGGTCATACGTCGGTGCAGGCGCGTGCGCTCGATACGATGCCACGGTGCCCCCGATGAACACTGCACCAAAGCCGGAACGTCACGGTCCGATCACCGTCATGATCGTCGACGACCACGAGGTCGTCCGGCGAGGAATCGCCGAGGTCGTCGAACGCGCCGAGGGGATGACGGTGATCGCCGAGGCGGGCTCCGTCGCCGACGGCCTGCGCCGCGCCTCGCTCGTCCAGCCCCAGGTCATGCTCGTCGACCTCCAGCTCCCCGACGGCACGGGGATCGACCTGATCACGGCCGTGCGGGCCCAGCACCCCGAGGTGCGGGCCATCGTCCTGACGTCGTTCGACGACGACGACGCCCTCGCGGCGGCGCTCGAGGCCGGTGCGGCGGCGTACCTGCTCAAGAGCGTGCGTGGCGCCGAGATCACCGACGTGGTCCGTGCGGTC
The DNA here is from genome assembly GCF_044392165.1 of Cellulomonas sp. P22. Taxonomy (NCBI): domain Bacteria; kingdom Bacillati; phylum Actinomycetota; class Actinomycetes; order Micrococcales; family Cellulomonadaceae; genus Cellulomonas; species Cellulomonas sp. P22. The sequence continues at coordinate 173,039 of NZ_JBISBW010000003.1, read as the reverse complement.
GCCTCGGGTCGGACGCTGCTCGACGAGCGGACGGTCACGCGACGTCGGGCCGGCCACGACGACCCGACGGAGAACCTCACCCCGAGCGAGATGAAGGTGCTGGACCTGATCGGCGAGGGCATGTCGAACCGGGAGATCGCCGAGCGGCTCGGTGTCGCCGAGAAGACGGTCAAGAACCACATCACGTCGTTGCTCGCGAAGATGGGTCTTCAGCGGCGCACGCAGGTCGCCGCGTGGGTCTCGGCCCGCAAGCACAGCGGCTGGCGCGCCGAGACGGGTCGCTGAGCCGACCTGCCGCACCCGCACGACGACGCCCCCGGCTCGCGCCCTGCACCCCTCGGGGGCGGGGCGACGGCCCGGGGGCGTCGTCGTGCGTGGGTGCCGGACGTCCCGGATCAGGCGAGCGGGGCCGACCAGCTCAGGAGCGTGCCGGTGCCCGAGGGCGGCACCCCCAGGCTGAACGTGCCGCCGTGCTGACGCGCGCGGGCCGCGAGGTTCCCGGTGCCCGAGCGTCGGTCGCGCGACGTGGGCAGGCCCGCGCCGTCGTCCTCGACCTCGACGGTGACGGTGCCCGAGGGGCCCGTGCCCCGCACCGCGATCTGCACCGTGACCGAGGAGGCGTGGGCGTGGCGGGCGGCGTTCGCGAGCCCTTCACGCACGACGGCGACGACGTCGTCGGCCAGGTCGGCGCGCACCCGGGCGTCGAGCTGGTCGACCTCGAGGTAGTCGCCGTCGGGCAGCGGGACGTCGTCGAGGTTCAGCACGAGCGACGGTGCGAAGCCGAGCCCGGTGCGTGCGAGGCTCGCCTCACGGCGCAGGCGCTCCACGAGGCTCGTGGCGGCATCCGGGTCGCGCAGCGCGTAGACGATCTGGCGGATCTGCCGCACCGACCCGTCGACGTTGTCGAGGGCCTCCTCGACGATGCTCGTGAGCTCGGTCGCGTCGACCCCGCGGGCCGCCCGACGCCGCACGGTCTCGAGCTGCATGCCCGTCGCGAACAGCTGCTGGATCGCCATGTCGTGCAGGTCGCGCGCGATCCGCTCCCGCTCGTCGAGCAGCGCCGCGACGTCCTGCGCGTGCCGTGCCTCGGCCAGCACGAACGCGAGGGCGGCCTGGGAGGCGAACGACTCGGCCTTGATCAGGTCGTTCGGGTCGAACGGGGCGCTGCCGATGCGGCGCAGCAGGATGAGGACGCCGACGCCGCGCCCTGAGGTCTGCAGGGGCGCGAACAGCGCGGGGCCGAACGCCCGCATCGGCACGACCCGCACCACGCGAGACCTCGACAGCGACTCGACGAGCAGTCCCCGGCCCTCGGTCATGACCGACCACGACCGTCCGTCGGGCGGCATGATCTGGCCGACCAGGCTGTCGGCCGCATGGCCGTCGGCGAGCTCGATCATGAGCTCGCCGTTCATGCCCGGCAGGGCGAGCGCCGCGGTGTCGGCGTCGGAGACGTCGCGGGCGGTGGCGGCGATGTGCGCGAGCGCGTCCTCTTCGTCGACCCCCGAGAGCAGCATCGTGGTGATGTCCTGGCCCGCACGCAGCCAGTGCTCGCGACGCGCGGCGTCGGCATAGAGCTGGGCGTTCGACACCGCGACCCCGGCCGCAGCAGCGAGCGCCACGACCACAGTGGCGTCGTGCTCGGTGAAGCCACCGGGCTTGTCGGACAGGTACAGGTAGCCGAACACCTGGTGGCGCACCCGGACCGCCGCCCCCAGGAACGAGCCCATCGGCGGGTGCCCGGCGGGGAAGCCCTCGAACGCGGGGTGCTGGGTCAGGTCGTCGAGGAGCAGCACGCCCTGGGACGGGATCTTGCTGAGGACGCCGACGGCGTGCGGCGGGTGGCCCAGCATCGCGGCGATCGCCGCGGGGACGCCGGTCTGCACGAACGTGGTGGAGGCGCCGCGCTTGTCGAGCACGTTGATCGCGCCGTACGGGGCACCGGTGAGTTCGGCGCTCACGTGCACGAACCGCTCGAGCACACCCGGGAGGTCGAGGTCGCTCGCGACCGAGAGGACAGCGTCGAGCAGCTCGGTCAGCCGTTCTCCTGAGACGCCGTCGTCGACGATCGTGCCACCGCGCGGCGATCTCGCGCTCATGGGTCCTCCGGGTCCTCGTGCTCACGTGCGAAGCCCTCACGGTAGCCCGGGTCCGACGAGAGCAGCGCCACATGCGTGCCGCGCGCCGTGACACGTCCCCGGTCGAGCATGACGACCTCGTCCGCGGCGTCGAGCGGGGTGAGCCGGTGGGTGACCACCACGACGCCGCGTCCGCCGCGCTGCGTGAGCAGGTCCCGGACGAGCCGATCGGCGGTGTCCGCGTCGAGGTGCTCGGCGGGTTCGTCGACCAGCAGCAGCGGGGCGGGGGAGAGCAGCGCGCGGGCGAGCAGGAGCCGGCGGCGTTCGCCGCCCGAGACGCTCTGGGCGTCGGGCCCGAGCTCGGTGTCGACGCCGTCGGGCAGCCCGGCGAGCCACGGGCCGAGGCCTGCGCGGTCGAGGGCGTCGCGGGCCTCGGCGGGGGTCACGTCGCCGCGGGCGACCCGGAGATTCTCGAGCACCGACGTCTCGAAGACGTGCGCGTCCTCGGAGGTGAGGACGACGCTGCGCGCGATCTCGTCGCGCGTGAGGCCCGCGAGGGGGGTGCCGTCGAGCGCCAGCTCGCCGCCGCGCGCGGGGATGAGGCCGGCGAGGGTCAGCAGCAGGGTCGTCTTGCCCGTGCCGCTCGGCCCCACGACGGCGATCGAGCGCCCGGGCCGCACGTCGAGGTCGAGCCCCTGCACCACCGGCTCGCGCCCGGGCCAGCCGCACACGAGGTCGCGGGCCCGCAGGTCGGCGGGACGTTCCGCACCGGGGGAGAGCGTCGCCGCAGGTCCGGCCAGCGGTCCGGCGTCCAGCAGCTCGAGGTCGGTGGTGCCCGTCGGTGCGGCCTCGTCGAGCAGCGCCATGATCCGGCGCGCCGCCGCGCGCGAGCGCTGGAGCTGGATCGCGGCGGTGGGCAGCACCGACGTGGCCTCGAACGACGCGAGCGGTGTGAGCACGATCACGGCGAGCGCGACGTGCGAGAGCGCACCCGCCTCGACCGCCGGGATGCCGAGCAGCAGGGCCGCGAGCACCGCGAGCCCCACCGCGAGCGCGCCGAGGGCCGCGCCCAGCGCCGCGGGACGGGCGCCGGCGTCGGTCGCCGCGGCCAGGTCACGGTCGGCCGCGCGCAGGGCGTCGAGCTCGGCCGGGGCGCGGCCCTGCACCGTGAGCGGTCCGGCGTCGTCGAGCAGCCCGAGGGCGACGGTCGAGATCGCGGCCTTGGCCTGGGTCGCCCGCTGCTCGCTCGTCCGGGCGGCACGCGCTGCGAGCCACGGCGCCACGACACCCGCCAGCACGAGGCAGACCGCGAGGCTCAGCCCCGCGGCGGGCAGCAGCACGCCCATCGCCACGACCGTCCCGAGGCCCAGCACCGTCGCGACGGCGGCGGGCAGCAGGCCGCGGACCACTGCGTCGCCCACCGCGTCGACGTCGGCGCCGACCCGGGTGAGCAGGTCGCCGCGGCGCAGGCCGAGGGTGGCCTCGGGGCGTCCCACCGCGAGCCGGCGGTAGAGCGAGGTGCGCAGGTTCGCCATGCCCCGCAGGGCCACGTCGTGCGAGACGAGCCGCTCGACGTAGCGGAACACCCCGCGCCCGATGCCGAAGGCCCGCACACCGACCGTCGCGATCGACAGCGTCAGCACGGGCGGCATCTGCGAGGCCCGGGCGATGAGCCACGCCGAGACGCCCGCGAGGGCCACGGCGCAGCCCAGCCCGAGCACCCCGAGCAGCACAGCGAGGGCGACCCGGGTCGGTCGCACGTCGAGCAGCGCGACAGCCCGCCACAGCGGGTCGCGGCTGCGCGCGAGCAGGCCGGGGCGCCGGTCGGACGCCGGGCGGGGGGTGGTGGTCGTGGTCACGGGCGGGCCTCCGTCGGGTCGGCGTCGGCGGTCGGTCCGGTGTCGGCGTCGGCGAGCGGGTCGGCGAGCGGGTCGGCCGCCGGGTGCACCTCGACGACGTGGTCCGCGAGGGCCATGAGCGAGGCGCGGTGCGCGACGAGGACGACCGTGCGTCCCTCGTCGCGCAGGGCCTCGACTGTGCGCAGCACCACGTCCTCCGAGGCGGCGTCGAGGTGGGCGGTCGGTTCGTCGAGCAGCACGAGAGGGGCGTCCGACACGAGCGCACGCGTCAGGGCGACCCGCTGGCGCTGGCCGACCGAGAGACCCGCCCCGCCGCGTCCGAGCGGGGTCTGCCACCCGAGGGGGAGCGTCGCGACCACGGCGTCGAGGCCGGTGAGGGCGGCCGCGCGGTCGCGGCGGCCATGTGCGTCGCCGGACGGGCCGGAGACGACGTCGGCGATCGTGCCGGGCTCGAGCACGGGACGCTGCGGCAGCCAGGCGACCTGGGGCCAGTACGTGCTGGGGTCGACGTCGGCGAGCGGCACGGGTGCCACGCCGGGGGCCGTCACCTCGACGGTGCCCGCATCGGGGCGCAGGAGCCCGAGCAGCACCGCGACGGCCGTGGTCTTGCCTGACCCGCTCGGCCCGGTGAGCGCGAGCACCTGCCCGGGGGACACGTCGACGTCGAGGCCGGCGGGGGCGAGGACCCCACGTCCTGGTGCCCGCACGCTGACGTCGCGCAGGCGCACGGTCGCTGTGCGCAGGTCGGGGCAGGGGAGCGTGCCGTGCGTCGGCACCGGGGTCTCGAGCACGGCGAAGACCCGGTCGGCCGCCGCGACCCCGTCGGTCGAGGCGTGGAACTGCGCGCCGACCTGGCGCAGCGGCAGGTACACCTCGGGCGCGAGGACGAGCACCGTCAGGCCCGTGACCAGGTCGATCTCGCCGTAGACGAGCCGCAGGCCGATGCCGACCGCGACGAGCGCGACCGAGATGGTGGTGAGCAGCTCGAGGACCATCCCCGAGAGGAACGCGATGCGCAGGGTGCTCATCGTCGCCCGGCGGTGCGCGCTCCCCAGCTCGGCGACCCGGCGAGCGGCTCCCCGCTCCCGTCCGAACGCGCGCAGCGTGGGCAGCCCCGCGAGCAGGTCGAGCACCTGCGAGCCGAGCCGTTGCATGACGCGCAGCCACCGGTCCGAGCGCCCCTGCGTCAGGCGCCCCACGAGCACCATGAAGATCGGCACGAGCGGGATGGTCCCCGCGATGATCGCGGCCGAGATCCAGTCGAGCCGCAGCACCACGAGCAGCGTGAGCGGCGTCACCGTCACCGCGAGCACGAGCTGGGGCAGGTACCGCACGAAGTACGGCTCGAGCGCCTCGAGCCCGCGGGTGGCGAGCGTCACGACGCGGGGACCCTCACCGCCGGCGAGCCAGCGTGGGCCCAGCGCGGCGGCCCGCTCGACGACCTGCACGCGGAGCTGGGCGATCGCGCGGGTCGCGGCCCGGTGCGCGTACCGCTCCTGCGCACCCGAGACGAGGGCGCGCAGGGCCACGACCACGGCGAGCCAGACGACGAGCGTGGCGACGTCGGGCAGCAGAGCGCCCTCCTGCACGGCCGCACCGAGCGTGCGGCCGAGCAGGAGGGCCTGAGCGATGACGAGTCCGGCGATGACCAGCCCGAACACGACGGTCAGAGCGAGGTACGTCCGGGCTGCTCGCGCGTAGCGCAGGAGCCGGGGGTCGAGCGGTTTCACGCTGGAGAGTGCCTCATGTTCAATGGGTCTCGCGGCTCGAGCCCGACGTGACGTCGGCCTTCGGGCGCCCGAAGGTGAGCCCGATCGAGTCCGGGATGCTGTCGGCCGAGACGCGCTTGCGGAACACCCAGTACGTCCAGCCCTGGTAGAGCAGGACGAGCGGGGTCAGGATCGCCGCGACCCACGTCATGACCCCGAGCGTGTAGTCCGTCGAGGACGCGTTGTCGACCGTGAGCGAGTTCGCCGGGTCGAACGCGGGCATCACGTCGGGGAACAGCGACCCGAAGATCAGCACCACCGCGGCGACGATCGTCACGGCCGAGGCGATGAACGCCCAGCCCTCGCGACGTGCCCGGGTGGCGACGACGAGCCCGACGAGCGCGAGAGCGGCGACGGCCACGGCGGCCCACGTCCACGGCACCGAGTACGCGACCTGCGCCCACACGGCCCACAGGGCCGCGACGACGAGCGTGACGACCGAGAGCCGCGAGGCCAGCGAGCCCGCACGCTCGCGCACGTCACCGGCCGACTTGAGCGCGAGGAACACGGCACCGTGCGTGAGGAAGAGCAGCGCGGTCGTCGCACCGCCGAGCAGCGCGAACGGGTTGAGCAGCGCGAAGAACCCACCCACGTACTGGTGGTTCGCGTCGAGCTCGACCCCGCGCACGATGTTCGCGAACGCGACGCCCCACAGGATGGCCGGGACCCACGAGCCGATCGTCAGCGCCCAGTCGGCGCGGTTGCGCCAGGCGTCGTCGTCGATCTTGCCGCGCCACTCGAAGGCGACGACACGAACGATCAGAGCGAGCAGGATCAGCAGCAGGGGCAGGTAGAACCCGGAGAACAGCGTGGCGTACCACTCGGGGAAGGCGGCGAACGTCGCGCCTCCCGCGGTGAGCAGCCACACCTCGTTGCCGTCCCAGACGGGCCCGATCGTGTTGATCATGACCCGGCGCTCCTTCTCGCTGCGCCCGAGCGGGCGCAGGAGCATGCCGACACCGAAGTCAAAACCCTCGAGGACGAGGTAACCGGTCCACAGGACCGCGATGAGCAGGAACCAGACCGTCGTGAGCTCCATGACTCCTACCTCAGTACGCGAACGACAGCGGGCGGTCGCCGGCGTCGTCGGAGTGGTCGTTGTCGGGGTTGTCGGGGCTGACGTCCTTCTCGCTGTCGGCGACGCCCTCGATCGCGAAGCGGTGCATGAGCTTGTACCAGACGACAGCGAGGACGCCGTAGAGCGCCGTGAAGGCGACCATCGAGAGGATGACGGTCGAGGCGCTGACGACCTCGCTCACACCGCGCTGCGTGAGCAGCCACACCCCGTCCACCCCGGTGGGGTTGGGGGCCACGACCCACGGCTGGCGACCCATCTCGGTGAAGATCCAGCCGAACGAGCACGCGAGGAACGGCATGGGGATCGCGACGAGCGCGAGGCGAGAGAACCAGATGTTGTCCGTGACCCGGCCCTTGCGGGTGAGCCACAGCGCAGCGAGCGCGAGCGCGGCCGACCCTGCGGCGAGCCCGATCATGAGCCGGAAGCTCCAGTACGTCACAGCGAGGTTGGGGGAGTAGTCGACGTCCGCCCCGTAGAGCTCCTCGTAGCGCTCCTGGATCTGGTTGACGCCCTCGAGCGGGGCGTTGAAGTCGTTGGTCGCGAGGAACGACGTGAAGCCGGGGACCTCGATGAGGTGGCTCACGCCCTCGCAGTCGTTCGTGAGGTCGCCGACCGCCAGGATCGAGAACGATGCCCCGTCGGTGCTCTCGCACAGCGCCTCGGCCGCGGCCATCTTCATGGGCTGCTGCTCGAACATGAGCTTGGCCTGGGTGTCGCCGCTCACTGCGACGCCGACACCGGAGATGAGCATGGTGACCACGCCCAGGATGACGGCCGGGCGGTAGACGTCGCGGGCCTTGTCGACCTCGCCGCGCCGCACGAGCCGCACCATCCACCAGGCGGAGATGCCGGCGACGAAGGTGCCGGCAGTGAGGAACGCAGCCGTGATCGTGTGCGGGAAGGCCGCGAGGAGCGTCGAGTTCGTGAGCACGGCCCCGATGTCGACCATCTCGGCGCGGCCGGTCTCGAGGTTGAAGACCGTGCCGACCGGGTGCTGCATCCAGGAGTTCGCGGCCAGGATGAAGAACGCGGAGAGGTTCGTCGCGAGGGCCACGGCCCAGATGCACGCGAGGTGGATCTTCTTGGGCAGCTTGTCCCAGCCGAAGATCCACAGGCCGAGGAAGGTCGACTCGACGAAGAACGCGGCGAGGGCCTCCATCGCGAGCGGGGCGCCGAACACGTCACCCACGAAGCGCGAGTACTCGCTCCAGTTCATCCCGAACTGGAACTCCTGGACGATGCCGGTCGCGACGCCGATCGCGAAGTTGATGAGCATCAGCTTCCCGAAGAACTTGGTCAGCCGCAGCCAGCGGTCGTTCTTCGTGCGGACCCAGAAGGTCTGCATGATCGCGACGAGCGTCGAGAGCCCGATCGTGAGGGGAACGAAGATGAAGTGGTAGACGGTGGTGATGCCGAACTGCCACCGGGCCAGGTCGAGGGCTTCCACGCGATGTCTCCGTCACGGTACTGAGGGGGGATCGGACCGATGCGGCCTGAGCGAACGGTAGGACCCAAGCCTGAATGGTCCCGGGACCTAGGTCCCACGAGATGAAGAACTGTCAGATCGTGGGCCGTCGTGTCACCACGCTAGCTCGGAGGGCCTGTGCGATACTGACTGCGGATTCCGGGACGCCCACACCGTCCTGATTCCGTGACCGAGCTCGCCGAACCAGGGTATCGCGCTCGCCAGGCGCCGCCGGGTGCCAGCAGGACCCCACCGTGGGGCACTCGCTGGACACGCTGGCAGGCGATGGCGCCGACCGTGATCCGGCAGCCGCCACCGACGACTTCCGTCGCAGCGCACAGCGCGAGCGACGACTGACCGCCACTGGGGCGCCGAGGAGTGTGGCCGGCTCCCCGAGGGGCATGCAGGAGTACCACGAGTGACGCTCGACTTCACCCCCGAGAACAACGACAGCGCGAACGTCGGAGGCGGGGGCACCGCTCCCGAGGCTGCACCGACCAAGCCTGCTCGCCGACGCGCGACCCGCAAGACCGCTCCGCCGACAGACGCGGCCGGTGTGACGGAGGTCGCCGTGACGCCTTCCGCCGCGGCACCCGCTGCCGCAGCGCCCGCTGCCGCAGCGGCTCCGGCGGCGACCGGGCCTGAGGCCGGCTCCGAGCCTGCCGCCGCACCGCGGACCCGGTCCCGGCGTGCCACGAAGGCTGCCGCACCGGCCGCCGAGACCCCCGCGGCCCCGGCACCCACGTCCGACGCCCCCGTCGCCGCCCCGGTGGACGTGGCGCCCGTCGCCGAGCCCACCGCTCCGGCACGGACGACCCGTTCGCGTCGTGCGGTCCGCACGGCACCCACGACCCCGGGTGCCGCCGCGGCCGCGCCGGTCACCGTCGCCGCCACCCCGGTGCACGACGAGCCGGCCACCAGCGCGCCGACCACCAACGCGCCGACCACCAGCGCGCCGACCGAGACGCCCGCCGACGCGCCCGCCGCGCCGCCGGCCCGGTCGCGCAGCCGCCGCTCGACCCGCCCGACCACGGCCCCGGCCGCCGCAGACACGTCGGTGGTCGCCGAGCCCGTGGCCGCGCCCGCCGCCGAGGCCGAGCCGGCCCCCGCCGCCGAGCCTGCCGCGAAGCGCCCCGCGCGCCGTACCCGCAAGGCACCCGCCCCCGCGCCCGTGGCCGAGGTCGACGAGACCGAGGAGACGGACGACGAGTCGGACGAGGCGACGACCGCCGAGGCCACCACCGCCACCGCCCGCAACCTCGACGTCCTGGCCGAGCTCGGTGCGTCGGTCGAGCGGTCGACCGGCACGAAGCCCGCCCGGACCGCGACCACCACGGCGCCCGAGCGCACGACCGGCTCGTCCGACCGAGGTTCGCGCACCGCGCCCCCCGAGCAGCGCAGCGGGTCGCCCCGCCTGGCGACCACCGCCCTGCTGTTCCAGGCGCCGGACACCGACTCCCGCCCCCGCCGCCGCCGGGCCGTCGCGCCCGCCGGCACCCCGCAGATGATCTCGGGGGTCGCCGCCGCGCAGCACACCGAGGACGTGCAGCCCCAGCCGACCGAGCAGGTCGAGGAGGCCCTCGCACCTGCCGAGACGGTCGCCGCTCCCGAGCGTGGCTCGCGCCGCCGTGGGCGTCGCGCGCCGCAGGCCGAGGTCGCGCCCGTGCCCGAGGTCGAGGAGGCTCCCGAGGACGAGGAGTCCACCGAGGCGACCGAGGCCGAGTCCATCGAGGTCGACGAGACGTCCGAGGACGAGCAGTCGGCCCAGCGTCGTCGTCGCCGTCGCGGTGGCCGTGGCCGCCGTGGTCGCAGCACCGACGAGCAGGACGCCGAGACCACCGACACCGACACCGACACCGCCGAGGGCGCCGACGAGGCGACCGCTGGCGAGCATGGTGACGACGAGCACGATGCCGACCAGGACGACCAGACCGACACCGGTGCGGCCGAGGGCGACGACCAGGGCGGCTCGAGCCGTCGGCGTCGGCGTCGTCGTCGCAGCGGCCGGGGCGAGTCGGCCGAGCACGAGCCTGCGGCGCCCACCCGCACGCGCAGCTCGCGCTCGTCGAACGACGAGGTCACCGCGCTGCGCGGGTCCACGCGCCTCGAGGCCAAGCGTCAGCGTCGGCGTGAGGGCCGGGACGCGGGCCGTCGCCGTCAGATCATCACCGAGTCGGAGTTCCTGGCCCGCCGCGAGGCCGTCGAGCGTTCGATGGTCGTGCGTGAGGCCGGTGGCCGCACGCAGATCGCCGTGCTCGAGGACGGCGTGCTCGTCGAGCACTACGTCTCGCGCCAGGCGCAGGTGTCGATGGCCGGCAACGTGTACCTCGGCCGCGTGCAGAACGTGCTGCCGAGCATGGAGGCCGCGTTCGTCGACGTCGGCAAGGGGCGCAACGCCGTGCTGTACGCCGGTGAGGTCAACTGGGACGCCGCGGGCCTCGAGGGTCAGCCGCGCCGCATCGAGCAGGCGCTCAAGTCCGGCGACTCGGTGCTGGTGCAGGTCACCAAGGACCCGATCGGCCACAAGGGCGCCCGCCTGACGTCGCAGATCACGCTCGCCGGCCGGTACCTCGTGTACGTGCCCGGCGGCGGCATGACCGGCATCAGCCGCAAGCTGCCCGAGAACGAGCGCGCGCGCCTGAAGAAGATCCTGCGCGAGATCGTCCCGGACTCCGCGGGCGTCATCGTGCGCACCGCCGCCGAGGGCGCGAGCGAGGACGAGCTGCGCGCCGACATCGCCCGCCTGCAGGACCAGTGGGAGGCCATCGAGAAGAAGGCGAAGTCGGCGTCCGCGCCGGCGCTGCTGCAGGGTGAGCCGGACATGGCCATCCGCGTCGTCCGCGACATCTTCAACGACGACTTCAGCTCGCTCGTGGTGCAGGGCGACGAGGCGTGGGCCACGATCTCCGGCTACATCGGCGAGCTGGCCCCCGACCTGGCGCAGAAGGTCACGCGCTGGACGGGCAACGGCGACGTCTTCTCGGCCCACCGGGTCGACGAGCAGCTGGCCAAGGGCATGGACCGCAAGGTCTGGCTGCCCTCGGGCGGCTCGCTCATCATCGAGCGCACCGAGGCCATGACGGTGGTCGACGTCAACACGGGCAAGTTCACGGGCTCGGGCGGCACGCTCGAGGAGACCGTGACGCGCAACAACCTGGAGGCGGCCGAGGAGATCGTCCGCCAGCTCCGGCTGCGGGACATCGGCGGCATCATCGTCATCGACTTCATCGACATGGTGCTCGAGTCGAACCGCGACCTGGTGCTGCGTCGCCTCGTCGAGTGCCTGGGCCGTGACCGGACCAAGCACCAGGTGGCCGAGGTCACCTCGCTCGGCCTGGTGCAGATGACCCGCAAGCGCGTGGGTCAGGGCCTGGTCGAGGCGTTCAGCGAGACGTGCGAGCACTGCCACGGTCGTGGGTTCATCGTGCACACCGACCCGATCGAGAAGAACGGTCGGTCCGACGCGGGCGCGCCCCAGCAGCAGGTCGCCCCGGCGCCGGCCCCGGCCGCCGCCGAGGGTGAGCCCAAGCGCTCGCGCCGCAAGCGTGGTGCCAAGGAGGCCGCCCCGGCCCCCGCGTCCACGCTCCCGGCCGTGCCGGTGCTGCCCGAGGCACGCGAGGCCGTCAAGGCCACGCTCGCGACCATCGCGGCAGCGGCGGCGCACGCCCACGAGCACGGTGAGGAGCCCGCGGCGGCCCCGCGGGCGACCGCGGCCGAGCTCGAGGCGTTGGCCCCGGCGGCGCGTGAGGTTGCTCACGAGGCGCCCGCCGACGCCCCGGCCCCCGTCCTCGACGTGCTGGCGGCGTTTGCGACCGTTCCCATGAGCACGGACCCCGAGCCCGAGCCGAAGACCCAGGACGAGTCGGGCCGTTCGGACCAGGACGAGGCCGCCGAGCCGCTCGAGCTGACCCCGGTGGACCCCGGACTCTTCGAGGTCGACAGCGACGAGGAGTCGCCGACGGCCTGAACGGGTACGGAGCGCCCCGGGCTCATTTGACCGGGCCAGGGGCGTTCCGTACTCTTGAACGTCGGTACACCTGTGGCGTACCGACGTGCGTGCCCGTGATGTGAGGGTCTTTTCCGCATCCATCACGTAGAGCGCGCCCCCTGACTGATGTTCGACGAGCAGAGATGAGCAGCAACGTGGTGTACGCGATCGTGAAGGCTGGCGGCCGCCAGGAGAAGGTCGCCGTCGGCGATGTCGTCGTGGTCGACCGTCTCGCCGCCAAGGCAGGCTCGACCATCGAGCTCCCCGCCCTGCTGCTGGTCGACGGTGAGAAGGTCACCACCGATGCTCAGGACCTCGCGAAGGTCTCGGTCACCGCGGAGGTCGTCCGGGACGAGAAGGGCCCGAAGATCGACATCCTCAAGTACAAGAACAAGACCGGCTACCGCGTCCGCAAGGGTCACCGCCAGAAGCTGACCCGCCTGAAGGTCACCGGCATCAACTGAGCTTGCGCCGCGGCCGTCGTCCGCGGAGCGTCATCCATCTGAGCACGAAGGCAGGTACGTCATGGCACACAAGAAGGGCGCGAGCTCGTCGCGCAACGGTCGCGACTCGAACGCGCAGCGCCTCGGCGTCAAGCGCTTCGGTGGTCAGGTCGTCAAGGCGGGCGAGATCATCGTCCGTCAGCGCGGCACGCACTTCCACCCCGGCATCAACGTCGGCCGCGGCAAGGACGACACGCTGTTCGCCCTCGCCCCCGGTGCGGTCGAGTTCGGCCAGCGCCGCGGCCGCAAGGTCATCGACATCGTGTCGGCGGCCTGACGCAGCACAACTTGTTCGTCGAAGGGGCGCACCGGTGCGGTGCGTCCCTTCGTCGTTGCAGCAGCACATGAGCACGACCCGCACGAACCGTATGACCCAGCACGAGCAGATGGTCGGCCAGGGGCCGACCCGAGGAGAGTGGTGAACGATGGCGACATTCGTCGACCGTGTCGTCCTGCACGCCAGCGGCGGGGATGGCGGTCACGGCTGCGTCTCGATCCACCGTGAGAAGTTCAAGCCGCTCGCGGGCCCCGACGGCGGCACCGGTGGCCGCGGCGGGAGCGTGACGCTCGTGGTCGACCCTCAGGTCACGACCCTCCTCGACTACCACCACGCACCTCACCGCCACGCGTCCTCGGGCAAGCAGGGCATGGGCGACCACCGCCAGGGCGCCTCGGGTGAGGACCTGGTCCTCCCGGTGCCCGACGGCACGGTCGTGAAGTCGACCGACGGCGAGGTGCTGGCCGACCTGGTCGGCGTCGGCGCGCAGTACGTCGTCGCGGCGGGCGGCCACGGCGGCCTCGGCAACTCGGCGATCGCGTCGCCGCGGCGCAAGGCCCCCGGGTTCGCGCTGCTCGGTGAGCCCGGTGAGGCGCGGGACGTCGTGCTCGAGCTCAAGAGCATCGCCGACGTGGCCCTCGTGGGCTTCCCGAGCGCGGGCAAGTCGAGCCTCGTCGCCGCCATCTCGGCCGCGCGACCCAAGATCGCCGACTACCCGTTCACGACGCTGATCCCGAACCTGGGCGTGGTGCAGGCCGGGTCGGCCCGCTACACCGTCGCCGACGTGCCCGGCCTGATCCCGGGTGCGAGCGAGGGCAAGGGACTGGGCCTGGAGTTCCTGCGGCACATCGAGCGCTGCGCGGTGCTCGTGCACGTGCTCGACTGCGCCACGCTCGAGCCCGACCGCGACCCGCTGAGCGACCTCGAGGCGCTCGAGGCCGAGCTCGCGACGTACTCGGGCGACCTCGGCATCGAGGGTGGTCGCGTGCCGCTCAACGAGCGTCCGCGTCTGGTCGTGCTCAACAAGATCGACGTGCCTGAGGCGCGTGAGCTCGCCGAGCTGGTGCGCCCCGAGCTCGAAGCCCGTGGCCTGCAGGTCTTCGAGATCTCGACCGCGAGCCACGAGGGTCTGCGCGCCCTGACCTTCGCCCTCGGCGAGATGGTCGACCGCGCCCGCCGCGAGGCTCCGGTGCCCGAGGCGACGCGGATCGTGCTGCGGCCCAAGGCGGTCGACGACGCCGGGTTCACCGTCACGCGACGGAACGACGGAGTCAAGGACTACTTCCAGGTGCTCGGCACCAAGCCCGAGCGCTGGGTCCGCCAGACGGACTTCCGCAACGACGAGGCCGTCGGCTACCTCGCGGACCGCCTCGCGCGGCTCGGCGTCGAGGAGAAGCTGTTCGCGGCCGGTGCCGTCTCGGGTGCCACCGTCGTGATCGGCGACGGCCCCAGCGGCGTCGTCTTCGACTGGGAGCCCACGCTGCTCACGGGCTCGGAGCTGCTCGGGGGCCCGCGCGGCACCGACATGCGCATCGAGGACCGTAGCCGCCCGACGCGTGGCGAGAAGCGCGTCGAGTACAAGGACCGCATGGACGCCAAGGCCGAGGCCCGCGCGGAGCTGTGGACCGAGCGCGAAGCAGGGTTCTGGACCGACGACGAGTGAGCCGCGCGTGGTCCGCTGGGCGGGCACTCGCGTGATCGTGGCGCTCTGCGGGGGAGAATGCTCCCCGTGAGCGCTGCTGCACTGCGAGAACGTCGGGACCTGGTCGATGCCCCGCGCGTCGTGGTCAAGGTCGGCTCCTCGTCCCTCACGGGCGCGGACGGCCGGCTCGACCCCGCGCGCCTCGACGCGCTCGTGACCGTGCTCGCGGCGCGGCGGGCCGCCGGCCACCAGGTGGTGCTCGTCTCGTCGGGCGCCATCGCGGCGGCGCTCGGCCCGCTCGGCCTCGCCGCCCGGCCGCGTGACCTCGCGACCCAGCAGGCCGCCGCGTCGGTGGGCCAGGGGCTGCTCGTGGCGCACTACACGCGCTCGTTCTGGGGTCACGGCCTGCGGGTGGGGCAGGTGCTGCTCACGGCCGAGGACACGGTCCGACGCGGCCACTACCGCAACGCGCAGCGGGCCCTGACCCGGCTGCTGGAGCTCGGCGTGGTGCCCGTGATCAACGAGAACGACACGGTCGCGACCGAGGAGATCCGTTTCGGCGACAACGACCGGCTCGCCGCGCTCGTCTCCCACCTGGTGCACGCCGACGCGCTCGTGCTGCTCACCGACGTCGACGGGCTGCACACGGGCCCTCCGTCGCGCCCGGGCTCGGTGCGCATCCCCGAGGTGCGGGGGCTGGCCGACATCGACGGCGTCGACGTGACCTCGCGCGGCAGCGCTGTGGGTACCGGGGGCATGGTGACCAAGCTCGAGTCGGTCGCGATCGCGACCGGGTCGGGCATCCCCGTGGTGCTGACCTCGGCCGACAACGCCGCGCAGGCGCTCGCGGGGGAGGACGTCGGCACCTGGTTCGCCGCGACCGGGCGACGGGCCTCGACGCGGCTCATGTGGCTCGCGCACGCCGCGCGGACCCGCGGCCGGCTGGTGCTCGACGACGGGGCCGTGCACGCGGTGGTGGATCGCCGCACCTCGCTGCTCCCGGCGGGGGTGACGCGCGTCGAGGGGACGTTCGAGGCGGGCGACCCGGTCGAGCTGGCCTCCGAGGACGGCGTCGTCGTGGCGCGGGGCCTGGTCGCGTACTCCTCGTCGGAGATCCCCGACCTGATCGGGCACACGACCTCCGAGCTGCGCGCCGAC
This sequence comes from Cellulomonas sp. P22, assembly GCF_044392165.1. Lineage (NCBI taxonomy): Bacteria > Bacillati > Actinomycetota > Actinomycetes > Micrococcales > Cellulomonadaceae > Cellulomonas > Cellulomonas sp. P22. The sequence goes on along the minus strand of NZ_JBISBW010000003.1, from coordinate 157,222 downwards.
CTGGGCCCCGGGTACGACCGCCAGCTCGTGCACCGCGACGACCTGGTGCTGGTGCGTCGTCGTCGCGCGGAGGCGACCGCACCCCACCACCGAGGAGTTCGACGATGACCGAGCGACCGGCTCCGCCGAGCACCGCCTACCTCGAGCAGCTCCGCGCGCAGACAGTGCGGCGGCAAGCCGCCTTCGTGCCGTTGGCCTCGCCCCACCGGGGCGCCGACGAGCGGGACGCGGCGAAGGTCCGGGCAGCCGCCGAGGCGCAGCAGGACGACGTCGTCGGGCTCGCCCGGGTCATCCACGCGCACCCGGAGGAGGCGTTCCGGGAGCACCGTGCGGTCGCCGAGATCGCCGACCTGCTCGCCCGGCACGGGATCGCCGCGACGGTCGGCTCGCACGGGCTGGCCACCGCGCTGCGCGCCGGGCTGACGTCGGCGGGACCCGACGCGGGGGCGCCGGACCCGGCGGCCGGACCCACCGTGGCGATCGTCGCGGAGTACGACGCGCTGCCGGGGATCGGGCACGCGTGCGGCCACAACGTGATCGCGGCGGCGGCCGTCGGGGCGTTCCTCGCGTTGCACCGTGCGGTCGCCGAGGGTGCCGTGCTGCCCGGCCGGGTGCTGCTGCTGGGCACCCCGGCCGAGGAGGGGAACTCGGGGAAGGAGATCCTCGCGCGGGCCGGGTTCTTCGACGGGGTCGACGCGGCGATCATGGTCCACCCGTTCGGCTACGACGTGGCCGACCACCCGTTCCTGGGTCGCCGCCGGCTGCGCGTGACGTACCACGGTGTCGCGGCGCACGCGTCGGCGAGCCCGTTCATGGGGCGCAACGCGCTCGACGCCGTCGCCCTCAACTACCAGGCGGTCGGCTTTCTGCGGCAGCACATCCCGCCCTCGGACCGCGTGCACGGCATCGTGCTCGAGGGCGGGGAGCGGCCCAGCGTGGTGCCCGAGCGCGCGACCGTCGAGTACTACGTGCGATCGGCGCACGCCGCGACGCTCCGCGACCTGTCGGAGCGCCTGACGGACATCGCCCACGGGGTCGCGCTGGCCACTGGCACCACCGCCGAGGTGACCTGGGACCCGGTGCCGTTCAGCCTGCCGCTGCGCACCAACGCGCCGCTCGCGGAGCGCTGGGCCCAGCACCAGGCCGGTCAGGGACGGACGGCGCTCGCGGGCGGCGTGGTGCCGGAGATCCTCGCCGCGTCGACGGACTTCGGGAACGTGAGCCAGCGGCTGCCCGGCATCCACCCGATGATCGCCGTGAGCGCTCCCGACGTCGCCCTGCACACCCGCGAGTTCGCCCAGGCCGCCGGTGGACCGGCCGGGGACCGGGCAGCCCTCGACGCCGCGGTCGGGCTCGCGCTCACGGCCCTCGACTACCTGGCCGACCCGGAGCTGCGGGCTGCCGTCCGCCAGGACTTCGAGGACGCCGGGGGTCCGGTGGACGTGCCCGGCTACTTCGAGTGAGCAGCACGTTCCCGGGGGCCGCCCCGGGACGAGGGGACGGGACGATGACCATCGAGATCCGCACCGCTCACGTCGCCGAGCACCCCGCCGTGGCCGAGCTCACCGAGCGCGGGTTCGCCGCCGGACCGTACGGGCACACCCACGACGAGGCCCGGCTGCGGCTGCTGCGCGACGCCGCGGGACGTGCGGCGAGCGGCGACCTGCTCGTGGCCGCCGAGGGCGCCGAGCTGCTCGGCACGGCCAGCCTGCTGCGGGCCGGCACGGAGCACGCCCGCGAGGCGCGGGAGGGCGAGGCCGAGCTGCGGCTGCTCACGGTCGCCCCTGCCGGGCGCGGCCGCGGCGTCGGAGCGGCGCTGGTCCTCGAGTGCGTCGCCCGGGCCCGTGCCTGGGGTGCGGACGCGCTGGTCCTGAACACCGGTCCGGCCAACTCCGCCTCGCGGCGGCTGTACGAACGGCTGGGGTTCATCCGCGAGATCGAGCGCGAGACCACGGTGGTGGGTCACGGCATCGGCCGCATCGTGTTCTACCGCTACGACCTCTCGCGCAGCGGTGTGCTGGTCCGCCTCGTCGCGGCGCACGAGCACGACCGGGTCGCCGCCCTGACCGTCGCGGCGTACAGCCACGACTACGAGCTCTCCGAGCAGTACCGCGCCGTGCTCGCGGACGTCCCGACGCGGGCGCGCGAGCACGAGGTGTGGGTGGCGCAGGACCTGGCCACCGGCGCGCTGCTGGGCGCCGTCGCGACACCGCGGCCCGGCACCCACATCTCCGCGCTCGGGCAGGAGGGGGAGCTGGACTTCCGGCAGCTCGCGGTGGATCCCGCCGCGCGCGGTCGGGGCGTCGGCGCCCTGCTCACCCGCCACGTCGTCGCCCTGGCCCACGAACGCGGTCTCCGGCGCGTGGTGCTGAACTCCGGCGCGCACATGGTCCCTGCGCACCGGCTGTACGAGAAGCTCGGCTTCGTGCGGCTGGCCGAGCGCGAGACCCGCGTCGTCGAGGGGCGCCCGCTCTACGCGTTCGGCCTCGACCTGACGCCCTCCGTCCCGGTGGAGGTGGACGACGGGGCATGCCCCTGAGACCCCGGGTGGTCGAGATGCCGCCGCGCGTGCGCGCTGGTGGTCGAGGGCCGAGACGGGGCTCGGACGCGCCACGGACGCCGGTCTAGGCTGGCTGGATGACAGCCTCGCTCGAGCACCCCGTCGCGACCACCCCGGGCACCGCAGCGGGCGCCCCGGCGGACGACGTCACCGAGCAGGTGCTGGCCGTCGCCCGCCGCGCCAAGACGGCCTCGCGGGCGCTCGCGACCGCGACCCGGGCGACCAAGGACGCGGCCCTGCACGCGCTCGCCGACGCGCTCGTCGCGCACAGCGACGAGATCCTCGCGGCCAACGCCGAGGACCTCGCGCGCGGCCGCGAGAACGGCACGTCGCCGGGGCTGCTCGACCGGCTCGCCCTGACCGATGCACGCATCGCCGCGATCGCCGACGCGCTGCGCGAGCTCGCCACGCTGCCCGACCCGGTCGGTGAGGTCGTCCGCGGCTCGACCCTGCCCAACGGCCTGCGGCTGCGACAGGTGCGTGTCCCGATGGGCGTCGTCGGCATGATCTACGAGGCGCGCCCCAACGTGACCGTCGACGCGGCGGGCCTCGCGCTCAAGAGCGGCAACGCCGTGGTGCTGCGTGGCGGCTCAGCGGCGGCTCGCAGCAACGAGGTCGTGGTCGGGGTGCTCGCCCGGGCCCTCGAGGCCCAGGGGCTGCCTGCCGACCTGGTGCAGTCGATCGACGCGTACGGACGTCCGGGTGGCGTGGCGCTGATGCACGCGCGGGGACTGGTCGACGTGCTCGTGCCGCGCGGGGGAGCGGACCTCATCCGCACCGTCGTGCGCGAGTCGACGGTCCCCGTGATCGAGACGGGCGTGGGCAACTGCCACGTGTACGTCGACGCGTCGGCCGACCCCGCGATGGCGCTGCCCATCGTCATGAACTCCAAGACCCAGCGCGTGGGCGTGTGCAACGCGGCCGAGACGCTGCTGGTGCACGCCGACGCCGCCCCCGGCTTCCTGCCCTCGGCCCTGACCGCGCTCGCGGAGGCCGGCGTGACGCTCCACGTCGACGAGGCCACGGCCGCGCTCGCGCCCGAAGGCATCCAGGTGGTGCCCGCGACCGACGAGGACTGGGCGACCGAGTACCTCTCGCTCGACCTGGCGGTGCGGGTGGTCGACGACCTCGACACGGCGCTCGAGCACATCCGCACGTGGACCTCGGGGCACACCGAGGCCATCGTCACGCGCGACCTCGCGGCGTCCGAGCGGTTCGTCGCAGAGCTCGACTCCGCCGCCGTGATCGTCAACGCCTCGACGCGCTTCACCGACGGCGGCCAGTTCGGCCTCGGCGCCGAGATCGGCATCTCGACGCAGAAGCTGCACGCCCGCGGTCCGATGGGTCTGGGCGAGCTCACCACGACCAAGTGGGTCGTGCACGGGGACGGCCACGTCCGCGCCTGACCGCCTGCCCCGACGTGCGACACTGGACCCTCTCGTAGGCCCTGACTGGAGGATGACGTGCACACTGCCCTGCTCGCTGCTGAGGAAGCAGTCGTGAACAGCCTCGAGTTCCCGCCCATCGTCTTCGGGCTCGCCGCGTTCGGTAGCCTCCTCGCGTTGCTCCTGACCACCTATGCGTTCCGGAGCGTGGGCACGCGCCACTGAGCGCCGCCGAGCACACCAGGAGGAGAACGAGGTTGCAGCCGATGACGCCGCGACGACCACGGCTCGGTGTGATGGGTGGCACCTTCGACCCCATCCACCACGGCCACCTGGTCGCTGCGAGCGAGGTCGCCGCCGAGTTCGACCTCGACGAGGTCGTCTTCGTCCCCACGGGCAACCCCACGTTCAAGCAGAACCAGGCCGTCACGGCCGCCGAGCACCGGTACCTCATGGCGGTCATCGCGACCGCCTCGAACCCCCGGTTCACCGTCAGCCGCGTCGACATCGACCGGCCCGGCCTGACCTACACCGTGGACACGCTGCGGGACCTCAACCTCCAGCGTCCCGGTGCCGATCTGTTCTTCATCACCGGGGCGGACGCCGTCGAGCAGATCCTCACGTGGAAGGACACGGACGAGCTCTTCGGCATGGCACACTTCGTCGCCGTCACCCGTCCCGGCCACACGCTGTCCATCGCCGGTCTGCCTGAGGACAGGGTGAGCCAGCACGAGATCCCCGCGCTGGCGATCTCATCGACGGACGTCCGTGCGCGCGCGCGTGCCGGGCAGCCCGTCTGGTACCTCGTTCCCGACGGGGTGGTCCAGTACATCGCGAAGCACGGCCTGTATCGAGGTAATGATGAGTGAACCCGGAGAGCGTCGACGCCGTCGCGAGATGGACAGCTCGAACGACCCTGCCCCCTTCGCGGGTCAGCCGCCCGAGGCCGGCGGGCCGGTCTCGCGGCGCGCCCTGCGCAGCCAGCCCGTGCAGTCGGTCGGACCCGACGGGAACGGCGGGGCCCAGGGGCCCTACCAGGTGCCCGGGCTCGCCCCCGAGCCCTCCGGGCCGATGCGTTCGCGCCGCTCGATCCGTGACACGTCGCTCGAGCCGTCAGGGACCGCGCACCCCGCCGCGTCGTCGCCGGTCGCCCCGAACCCGGGTGGTCCGTCCGCGCGGGGTGCCCACGCCGGTCAGGCCCCCGCAGGTCCGGGACGTCCCGACGCCCAGCGGCCCGCACCGGCCCAGCGGCCTGCCCCGGGCCAGCCGCCCGCCGCGGCCCAGTCGCCCGCCCCGGCGCGGCAGAGCTACGTCGAGCGCGCCGCCGCGGCGCCGCCCGCACCCCGCACCGCCTCGACGCCGCCGCCGGCACGCCAGAACGACCAGGGGCGCCCGTGGGGGGCCGCCCCCGCCGGACAGGGACCCGCGCCGACCCCGAGCTGGTCGGCAGGCCCCGCCGCGTGGGGGGCCGCCGCGACCCCGGCCACCGCCCCCGCGGCACGACAGCCCGCCTACCCGACGGCGCAGCCCACCGCGCCCGCACAGGCCGGGCCGCCCGCTCGGACGAGCAACGCGCCGCACGCACCCCAGTGGGGGGCTGCTCCGACCGAGCCACCCGTCGAGAACCCCGGTGCAGGCGCCCAGTGGCGCCCCGCAGCCGCACCGGCCGGCCCCACCGGCCCCTCGTGGGCCGGCGCGACCCGCGCGGCAGCGCCCGCGGCAGCAGCCCCTGCGGTGGCCCCGGCTCCCGCAGCGGCGCCGACGCCGCACGCGACCGGTGCGCCGTCGTGGGCCCCGGCACCCGCGACGTCAGCCCCCGACGAGCCGGGCGCGCCGCAGTGGGGCTCGCTCATGGGCGGCGCCGGCGCCGAGCCGCACGAGCGGCTGGACCCGGTGCGCAGCACGAGGCCGTATTCTGAGCAGGACGACGACGAGGACGACCTCGAGCACTACGACGAGCGGCCGTCCCACCCCTACACCTGGCTCCAGCTGATCGTGCTGGCGCTCGTCGCGTTCGTGCTGGGCTTCCTCATCATGCTGCTCGGCAGCAAGGCGACCGACGACGCCGCAGGTCAGGTCACCATCCCGGTGGCCGCGGACCAGATGGCCTCCGTCGTGACACCCAGCACGCCGCTCCCGCTCTGACGGGCGAGGAGCACCACCAACCCATCACACCGAGGAGTCCCGTGCCGGCAACCGAACGCGCCATCGAGCTCGCCATCCTGGCAGCCCGTGCCGCAGCCGACCTCAAGGCCGACGAGATCATCGCCCTGGACGTGAGCGAGCAGCTCGTCCTCACGGACGCGTTCGTGATCGCGTCGGGCACCAACGAGCGGCAGGTCGGCGGCATCGTCGACGCCGTCGAGGAGGCCCTGCACAAGGCCGGCTCGAAGGCCATCCGCCGCGAGGGCAAGGCCGAGGGCCGCTGGGTCCTGCTCGACTTCGGCGACATCGTGGTCCACGTCCAGCACGCCGAGGACCGCGTGTACTACGCGCTCGAGAAGCTGTGGAAGGACTGCCCCGTCATCGAGCTGCCCGCAGACATCCGCAGCGGCGACGGCACCACTGCCGACGTGACCACGGCGAACGAGGCCCCGGCGGACGAGGCCACGGCCGAGTGACCGCAGGTCGGGTGCTGCTCTGGCGGCACGGTCGCACCGCTCACAACGCCGCCGGGCGTCTGCAGGGCCAGGTCGACATCCCGCTCGACGACGTGGGGCGCTGGCAGGCCCGCACGGCCGCCGCGGCGCTCACCGCCCGGTACCGTCCCGCGCTCATCGTGAGCTCGGACCTCGCGCGGGCCCGTGCGACCGCCGAGGCCCTCGCCGGGCAGGTCGGGCTCGAGCTCGTGCTCGACCCGCGCGTGCGTGAGCGCTCGTTCGGCGACTGGGAGGGCATGACCTCCGAGGAGATCGCCGGGCGCTGGCCCGACAAGCACGCCGTGTGGGCCCAGGGCGGCGAGCCCGACCCGATCGGTGGCGAGAGCCGCGCCGACGTCGCGCAGCGCATGGACGACGCCGTGACCGAGCACGCCGACGGGCTCGGCGCGGGGGACACCCTCGTGGTCGTCTCGCACGGCGCCGCGATCAGCCTGGGTGTCGGCGCGCTGCTCGGCCTCCCGGCCGCCTGGCGGGGCATCACCGGACCCAGCAACGCCCACTGGGGCGAGCTGCACGCCGGGCGCGTCTCGCACGGCGGTCGGTGGCGCCTCACGGGGTACAACCTGGGGCCCACGGACGCCTCCGCGGACTGGAACGCGGGCCCCGACCAGGAGGTCAGAGACCCCGATTAGCGTTCTGGGGCCTTCTTCACCTACAGTTGTCCACGCCCGCAAGGGCACGGGAGATCCGCCCGGGACACGTCCCGGAAGGCATCTCACGGGGCTGTGGCGCAGCTGGTAGCGCACCTGCATGGCATGCAGGGGGTCAGGGGTTCGAATCCCCTCAGCTCCACCGAATGTGCTGGTCAGAGGCCACGCCGGGATCCTGAACATGGGAGCCCGACGTGGCCATCGGCCATTTTTTGGACTTTGCGCGCACCTGTGGGCACGGATACGACTGTGATGCCGGTCACGGAGCCGGCGATGATCCTGTCCGAGCTCGCCGCGTATCTCTCGGTCACCCCCCAGGTGCTGCACGACCTGCGGTCCCAGCGCCGCGGTCCGCGCGGGTTCCGGTCGGGCGCCAGCTGCGCTTTCGGACGAGCGAGATCGAGGCGTGGCTGGCGCGCATGGAGGCCGCCGACGATGACCGGCACGCCCCAGAGGCTGACCGTGAGCCCTGGTCGGCCACGTACCGCCACCGGGACGTTCGGCGAGATCGCCGTCACGGACATCGGCGGCCGGTATCGGGCACTTACTCGCATCGCGACGTGAACGGCCGGCTGCGTCGAGTTCAGGTGCTCGAGCCACGTCGTGGTGGCGGAGGGGTCCTCACCGTTCTCAAGCATCGCGATGCTCCATGAACACGCCCGGCGCCGCGTCGTAGAAGTGCTCCTGCCCGGGGGCTGTAGCGCGTCTGCCCCGGCTCAGCTCGATCGACTCGCGCCGCTGGCGCGCGTCATGACGCGGGCTTCATGCAGCGGATGGATCTGGAGCGGAGGACCGACCTCCGCTCCGAAGCGCGCCGGTCTGGCGAGAGCGGGTCTGGGTTCGGCCGTGCAGTTGGACCGGCTGGCTCAGCTGAGCGGTCGCAACCAGCTGTCGGTGACGGCGGCGATCTGGTCGCTCGTCAGGTCGGCCAAGGCGGGGAGGTCCAGGAAGTGCCGGGCGATGGTCACGCCCAGGATGCTCGAGACGATCACAGCCGCCCGCACTTCGGAGTCGTCGCCGACCATCGTCGAGGAGAGGTTCGTGGTCCGTTCCTGGAGGTAGTCGCGCGCGACCGTGGCGGCCTCGGGCGACGTGAGCATCGACCGCATCAGCGCCCGGGTCGCCGGCGGCAGTTCGCGCAGTCGGAGATCGAGCACCTCTGCCAGGTGCGCGGGAACGCCATCTGCCGTCAGATCGTCCGCTGGTCGAACCGCCAGCGCGAAAAGCGCCTGTTTCGAGCCGTAATGCTGCAGGACGAGCGAGGGATCCACTCCGGCCCGGCTGGCGATGCCCCGGATCGTCGCGCCGACGGCACCGTGGGCCCCGAACTCGAATCGTGCGGCGTCGAGGATCCGTGCGGCCGTTGCGGCCCGCTTCTCGGCTCGGCTCTTGCGCTCCTGCATCTCTTCACTCTACCGGCGTTGAGCCAGTGCTACGCTAACTCAACGAGCGATGAGCGAAACGCGTTCCTCGGCCTTCGCGGAAGGAACACCCCATGACCGCACCAACAGAAGCACCAGCACACGCGAACGTCTTGGTGATCGGAGCCTCCCGAGGGTTGGGGGAGGCGATCGTCGTCGACGTGATCGATGCCCAACGCGGGGTCCCCGGCCTGCAGTACCTCGACCGCCACGGGCACCCGGTGACCTGGTGACCCTCATCGGGATCGAGGAGCACTGGACACTCGACCGCATCGACAAAGCCCTTCGCGCGCAACCGCCTGAGCTGCGCGACGACAGCTTGATCCTGAACGACCACGGCGACGCCGCAACCCGTCTCGCCGACGTCGGCCCCATCAGGACCGCCGCCATGGACGAGCAGGGCGTCGACATGCACGTCCTCTCGCTGGCGCCTCCCGGCGCCCAGGGGCTCACCGGTCCCGATGCCACGTTCCTTGCCCGGGATGCAAACGACGTCGCAGCCGCGCTCGTTCGCGCCGACCCCGGTCGGTTCCGCGCGATGGCCACGCTCCCGCTCGTCGACCCGGAGGCGGCAGCCGTCGAACTTGAGCGATCCGTCGGGCTCGGCCTGACCGGAGCAATGGTCCACGGCCGAACCGGTGACGTCATGCTCGACGACCCCCGGTACGACGACCTCTGGACAGTCGCAGCCCGACTGCGGCAACCGATCTTCATCCACCCCCAGATCCCACCCCACGCCATCCGGGAGGCGTCCTACCGGGGTCTTGGCGACGTCGCGGAACTCGCACTCGCCACCTTCTCGTGGGGCTGGCACCTGGAAGCGGGAACGGCTGCGCTGCGACTCATGGCCAGCGGGGCCCTCGATCGTCACCCCGACCTGCGGCTGGTCCTCGGGCACTGGGGCGAGCTCCTGCTGTTCTGGCACCAGCGGGCCGACGGCCTCGCCCGGGCTGCGCGCCTGGAACGATCCATCACCGAGTACCTGCGCCAGAACGTCTGGATCACCGCGTCCGGCATGCTCGACACCGCCATGCTGAACCACGCCCTCGCCGTCACCACCCCGGACCGGATCCTGTTCTCCACCGACTACCCCTTCCAGTCACCGAGTCGGCAGGAGATCGACGCGTTCCTCACAGCACTCCCCGGTGATGCCGAACGCGCAGCGTTCACCGCCGGCAATGCTCGAGAGCTCTACGGGATCTACTGAACCGACCTGGCGAGTCGCGCAGAGGGACCGCCCGACGGCGCTGGTCCCTCAGTCGGGCGGAGCGGCTCGGGAACGTCACCCAGTTCGACGAGCTCACTCGCGCCCAGCTCAACCGACTCGAAACCTCACCCGGGGCTACGTCGCGGATCGTGATCCGGCGTCGGACGGCACCGGAGTGAAGAAGTTGACCAGGTTGCCGTCCGGGTCGCGGAACAGCAGTGACCGGTTTCCCCAGGGCATCGTCGTCGGCTCGTTGACGAACTCCTCGACGGCGTCCCGCAGCGTCGGGTACAGCGCGTCGACGTCGTCGACGAGGAAGTCCAGGATGACGGAGCGGTTGGCGCGAGCCTGCGCCGAGCCGTCACCCAGGAGCGGGACGGTCTGCGAGCTGGCGATCGCCAGCGTTCCGGACGGGGTGCGGAGCTCGGCGAACAGCGGGTGCAACCGGTGCGCGGGCGTACCGGTGACGCGCTCGTAGAAGGTGACCAGGCGGTCGAGGTCGTCGGTGATGATGCGGGTGGCTGCCAGTCGCACAGTTGCTCCAAGGGGTGGTGGGGATGACACCGCGGTGCGTGTGCCGTCTCATCAGATTCCTCAGGCTAGATTCGATACCGGGCAGCTCTCGCCCTGTATGAACTGGGATGATCGGTCGATGTCCCGTCCGACCTCGCGCGCGCTGCAGATCCTCGAGCTCTTGCAGTCCAGCGGCATGCGGACCGTCAGCGAGCTGTCCTCGCACCTGGGGGTGGACGAACGGACCGTGCGCCGTGACGTCGAGCACCTGCGCGAGCTGGACGTCCCCGTCGAGGCGGTGCGCGGCCGGTACGGCGGGTACCGCATGGGGTCGGGGTACCGGATGCCACCCCTGGTGCTCACCGATGACGAGGCCGTGGCTCTCCTCCTCGGTCTGCTGCGAGCGGAGGCGGACCCGAGGGCGGAAGTCACGGAATCCGCCGCGGCGACGGCCCGGGCGAAGATCCGACGCGCGCTGCCCGATGCGACGGGGCGCCGGTTCGACGCACTCGCCAGCGCGGTCACCTTCGCCGGTGCTGAGCCAGCGGCACGCTCGGCCGATGTCGACTCCTCGCTGCTCCTCACCGTGGCCGACGCGGTCCAGGCTCGCCGCGTGCTGTCCCTGCGCTACCGATCAGCGAGCGACCAGCTGTCCCGACGTGAGGTCCATCCCTACGACCTGGTGGCGTACGCAGGCAGGTGGTACCTCCTCGCGCTCGACGTCGGGAAGCACGAGGAACGCATGTTCAGACTCGACCGCATGATGTCCGCTCGGACCCTGCCCGGCACCTTCCCTGATCCACCGGTACGCGACGCGGAGGCTCACCTGGTGGCGGCCCTGCAGCGGGCAGAGCGCCCGTGGCACGTCGTCCTGCGGATCCAGGCCACCGAGGAGCACATCCGCGCGCAGCTGCCACCGAGCGTCGCCCGGCTCCACGCCCACGCCGACGACACAGCCGCACCGTGGCGCGTCGCCGAGATCCACGCTGCACACCTGGACTGGATCCCTGGTGTCATCCTCGCCCTGCGCTGCCCGGTGGTGATCGAACAACCCGAAGAGCTGCGCGATCTCGTCAGGGACGCGGCCGCACAGCTCATGCGGACGGCTCTCGGTGAGTGACGTGCCCGCGACAGGCCGCTGCGGGCGTCCGCAGTGGCCGTGTGACGTCAGGGGGCGATCACGAGCTCCGCGATGCGGTCGTGCTCGAGGCGGAAGCGGAGCCACAGGTCGACGGTGCCGCCGGGGAAGTCGCCCTCCAGGTGGGTCAGCACGATCCAGCGGTCAGGGCCGTCCGCTGACTGGCATACGAGCGTCGTCGTGCTCAGGTGCGTACCGGCGGTAGCCGTTGTGCGGGTCGACGGACCCTCGCGACGACGACCGCCCCCTGCTGGCCGATCAGCACTCCGGCGAGGACGAGCACAGTCCCCACCGCGTGGCGGGGCCCGAAGACCTCGCCCGCGAGCAGCGTCCCGAGGAGCACGCCGGCGACGGGGTTCAGCAGCCCGACGACCCCGACGGTGCCGGCGGGAAGTCGACGCAGGCCCGCGAACCAGGCGACGTACGCCAGTGCCGTCGCCACGATCGTCACGTACCCGAACCCCAGCAGGGCGGGAGCGTCCAGCACCGGCGGTGGGCCTTCGGCGATCACGGCGAACGGCACGATCAGCATGCCGCCGCCGATGAGCTGCCAGGACGTCACGGCGACCGTCGACCCGGTGGGCGCCCAGCGCTTGGTCAGCACGTAGCCGAACGACGACATGAACATCGCGGTGATCGAGGCGGCCACGCCCCACGGCTGCACGGCGGCGCCGTCCCCGAGCAGCAGGACGCCCACGCCCACGACGCCGACCAGCGCCCCCGCGACGCCCGGCGCGGCGGGTCGTTCGGACAGCAGAGGCCAGGCGAGCAGCATCAGCACGACGGCCGAGGTGGCCATGATCGTCGACGCCACGCTCGAGGGCAGCAGCTGGGAGGCGACGTAGATCAGGATGAAGAACGCGCCGACGTTGAGCGTGCCCAGCACGAGCGACCGCCACCACCACGAGCCGCGGGGGAGCCGGCGGGCCACGAGCAGCAGCAACGCTCCGGCGGGCAGCGCGCGCAGCGCCGCGCCCCACAGCGGGGAGTCGGGAGGCAGGAACTGGCGCGTCACGAAGTAGTTCGATCCCCACGCGATCGGGGCGATCGCGGTGACCAGGATCCATCGCCATCTCGCTTCCATAGAAGCGACTATAACTTCCCAGGAAGCGATCGGCGACGGATGAGCGAGTGAAGCGACCGGGTGGCCGGATCCAGACGGGCCCCCAGCGGCGGGGTCGCGGACTACGTTGCGTCCAGGTGGTGCTGCGTGGCGGCTGGAGGCGGGGACGGCATGTGGGGACGACGGCGTCGCACGCGCACTCGCGGCGTACGCGACCGCGTCTGCCTGATCCTCACGGTCGCCGTGCTCGTCGGCACCGCCGCGGGGTGCTCGCGCGAGCCCGAGGCGCCGACCGTGATCAGCGGCACCGTCTACCTCGCGACCGGTGAGCCGTGTACCGGCTGCACTCTGGGGATCTCGACGCGGGACCATGCGATGAACGACGTCGGACAGATGACCGGTGACGACGGGTCCTACAGCTGGGAGGTGCCCGGAGCCGGCAGGTACACCGTGAGCGCCTTCGGTGACGGGACGGTGGAGGAGACCGTGGACGTCTCCGCCGGTGAGGCGCGGACGGTCGACCTCACGTTCGCGTCGAGCGACGGCGCAGACCGGCGACCCGTGCCGACAGGCTCACCGGAGACGGTAACTTCCTCGGAAGTTATAGTCGGCGGATGAGCGACGCGAACGACCGGGTGGCCCGCATCCAGGCGGAGTGGCGGCGCGAGCGGCCCGACCTCGACGTCGCACCCCAGGGGATCATCGGGCGGCTCCACCGGCTCGCCGCCCATCTCACCGCCGAGCTCGTCGCCGTCTACGCGCGCCACGGCCTCGGGGAAGGGGAGTTCGACGTGCTCGCGGCCCTGCGTCGTGCCGGTGCCCCCTACGAGCGGGCGCCCGTGGACCTCGCCCGGCACACGATGGTCACCACCGGCGCCATGACCAAACGCCTCGACCGGCTCGAGGCCGCGGGGCTCGTCGAGCGTCGAGCGGCCGACGGCGACGGTCGACGTCGGATCGTCGCGCTCACGCAGGCCGGGCTCGCGGCCATCGAGGCCGCGTTCGCCGAGCACATGGACAACGAGCGACGCCTGGTGGAGCAGCTCTCGGCCGAGGACCGGGTCGCGCTCGAGCCGATCCTCACCCGGTGGCTGAGCGTCTACGAGGTCGACGAACCGCGCGGCAGCGGGCCGGCGCGCTGATCGGGGTGAGCCTGGGCCGTGACCTGCGAGATCGCCGCCGCTACGGTGAACGCCGTGGACCTCGCGACGACACCTGCCGCACCGGCGCTGCCCCCGGACCCGGACGCCCCGGGCTGGCGGCGCGAGCCTCCCTCGGCGGACCACCGCCGGGCCGACGCCGCCGCGGCCGGGGCCCTGTTCGCCGGCGCGGTCCTGAGCCTCGTGCTGTACCGCACGGCGGGGGTCTACGACGAGCCCGCGTCGGGCCCGGTCTCGCTCGCGTGCCTGCTGGCCACGACCGCGCCGCTCGCGTGGCGGCGCCGGTGGCCCGCCGCGACGCTCGTCGTGGTGGCCCTGGCCTTCGGGGTCACTGTGAGCCTGTCGGTGCCCGAGATGCTCGTGATCAACATCGCGCTGTTCATGGCGCTGTACTCGGTCGGTGCGTGGGAGCCCTCGCGTCGACGTGCGGCGTGGGTGCGCGGCGCGGTCGTGGTGGGCATGTTCGTCTGGCTCGTGGTCTCGCTGTTCCAGGCCTCGACCGACCAGGAGGTGCTGGCCGAGTTCGACCAGGTGGGCGCGTTCTCGCCGCTCGTCGCGTACATGCTGATCCAGATCCTCACGAACGTCCTGTACTTCGCGGGCGCGTGGTGGTTCGGCGACCACGCCTGGGCGTCGGCACGTGACCGGGCCCGCGCCGAGCGCCGCACCCGTGAGCTGCAGGTCGAGCGGGCCCGGGTCGAGGCGCAGGCCGTGACGATCGAGCGCCTGCGGCTGGCCCGTGAGCTGCACGACGCTGTCGCGCACCACGTCTCGCTCATGGGGGTGCAGGCCGCGGCCGCACGCACGCTGCTCGGCTCCGACACGGCCCGGGCCGGGACGGCGCTCGAGCACGTCGAGGACTCGGCGCGCGACGCGATCACCGAGCTGCACGGCCTGCTCGTGACGCTCCGCGAGCAGGACCCGGGCGTCGGGCCCGAGGAGGCCGTGGCGTCTCTCGACGTCGACCGGATCCCGGCCCTCGTCGCGGAGTCCGTCGCCGCGGGCGTGCCGGCGAGCTTCCTCGTGGTGGGGGACCCTGTCCCGCTGCCCCCGCTGGTCTCGCTCAACCTCTACCGCATCGCGCAGGAGGCGCTGACGAACGTGCGCAAGCACGGAGGCCCCGGTGCCCGCGCCGACGTGCGGCTGCGCTACCTCGACGACACCGTCGAGCTCGAGGTCGCCGACGACGGCATGGGGAGGCGCCGGTCCGGGACCGCGCGCGGCGCCGGAGGATTCGGCATCATCGGGATGCGTGAGCGCGTCGCGGCCGACGGGGGCACGCTGCTCACCGGCCCGCGCCGCACCGGCGGTTTCGTGGTCCGGGCCCAGGTGCCGCTGCGACGGGAGACGGCCGATGTCTGAGCCGGTCCGCATCCTGCTCGTCGACGACCAGGCCCTGGTGCGTGGCGGGTTCGCCACGATCCTCGACGCCCACCCCGACCTGTGCGTCGTCGGTGAGGCGTCGACCGGCGCCGAGGCGGTGGCCGAGGCCCGGCGCCTGGACCCGGACGTGGTGTGCATGGACGTGCAGATGCCCGACATGGACGGGCTCGAGGCGACCCGGCGCATCGTCGCCGACCCGCAGGTGCGTGCCGGGGTGCTCATGCTCACGACGTTCCAGCGCGAGGACTACCTGGTCGAGGCGCTGCGGGCCGGGGCGAGCGGGTTCCTGCTCAAGAACTCGCGCCCGTCCCAGCTCGTCGACGCGGTGCGGGCGGTGGCCGCGGGCGACGCGCTGCTGGCCCCCGAGCTGACCCGTGCGGTGATCGCACGCGCCGTCGCCGGCCCGCCGGCCACGGCACCGGCTCCGCCCGCGGGCGGAGGGCTGCCGGCGGAGGTCGCAGCGCTGACCGAGCGTGAGCTCGAGGTGCTGGGGCTCCTGGCGCGCGGGCTGTCGAACGACGAGATCGCGGCCGAGCTCGTCGTGGGGCGCGCGACGGTCAAGACCCACGTGTCGAACGTGCTCATGAAGCTCGCGCTGCGCGACCGCGTCCAGGCGGTCGTCTTCGCGCACGAGCACGGCCTGGTGACCCGCGCCTGAGAACGCCCTCCGCCTTGCGGCGGAGCCAGGGATCCGCCTCGGGCCGGAGCCCTGACCTGCGGTGACGCCCCTACCGTTGGACCAGCGCGGACGGCACGTCCGCTCCAGGTCCACCAGAGAGGGCGACATGCTTCAGCTCGACGGCATCACCCGGTCGTTCGGCGAACGCAAGGTTCTCGACGACGTCACGTTCGGGGTCGGCACCGGCCGCCTGACGGGCTTCGTCGGGGGGAACGGCGCAGGCAAGACCACGACGATGCGCATCATCCTGGGCGTGCTCGCGTCGGACGCGGGCACCGTCACGCTCGGCGGGGTCCCGCTGGGCGCGGAGCAGCGCCGCCTGTTCGGGTACATGCCCGAGGAGCGCGGGCTCTACCCGAAGATGAAGGTCGCGGAGCAGCTCGCCTACCTCGCGCGGCTGCACGGCTACGGCAAGGCTGCCGCGACGGCCCGGGCGCGAGAGCTGCTCGAACGGCTGGGGCTGGGCGAGCGTGCCGACGACCCGGTCCAGAGCCTGTCGCTCGGCAACCAGCAGCGCGCCCAGATCGCCGCCGCGCTGGTGCACGACCCCCAGGTGCTGATCCTCGACGAGCCGTTCTCGGGGCTCGACCCGATGGCCGTCGACGTGGTGCTCGGGGTGCTCGCCGAGTACGCGGCGACGGGTGTCCCGGTGCTGTTCTCCTCGCACCAGCTCGACCTCGTCGAGCGCCTGTGCGACGACCTCGTGATCATCGCCGGCGGCCGGATCCGGGCCGCTGGCAGCCGCGAGGTGCTGCGCCAGACGCACGGGGCCGTGCGCCACGAGCTCGTGGCAGGTCACGACGTCGGGTGGCTGCGCGACGTCCGGGGGGTCGAGGTCGTCGACTTCGACGGCGGCACCGCGCTGTTCGAGGCGCCGGACGCCGTGGTGCAGGACGTGCTCCGTGCCGCCCTCGAGCGCGGCCCCGTCCTGTCCTTCGGCCCGGTCCGCCCGACGCTCGGCGAGATCTTCCGTGACATCGTCACCGACGCCCCCGACCCCGACCACGACCCGGAGGTGGCCACGTCCGCCCCGGGCACGTCCGCCACGCACCTGCAGGAGGTCGTCCGATGAGCACGCAGCGCCCGTCCGCCCCCACGCCGTGGAGCACGACGCTCCTCGTCGCCGAGCGCGAGATCACCACCCAGGTCCGGACGAAGTCGTTCCTCGTCTCGACGGCGATCACGCTCGGCGCTGTGCTCGCCGCGATCGTCGGCGGGGCGCTGCTCGGGGGCGACGACGACGCCACCCGCGTCGCTGTCGTGTCCCAGACCGCGTCGGTGGTCGAACAGGTCGACGGGCTCGAACCGGTGCTCGTGGCCGACGAGGACGCGGCCCGCAGCCTCGTCGCCGACGAGGAGGTCGAAGCCGCGATCCTGCCTGACGCCGGCGTGATCGGTCTCAAGGTGCTGGCCCGCACGAGCGCACCGGCCGACGTGGTCGCCGCGCTCTCGGTCTCGCCGCCCGTCGAGGTGATCGAGCCGGACGCCACGAGCGACGACCTGCGGATGCTCGTCTCGCTCGCGTTCGGGATGGTCTTCATGATGTCCGCGATGGGGTCAGGCAGCATGGTCGCCCAGAACACGGTCCAGGAGAAGCAGACGCGCATCGTCGAGATCCTGCTCTCGGCCGTGCCCGCGCGCTCGCTCCTCGCGGGCAAGATCCTGGGCAACTCGGTGGTCGCGTTCGGCCAGACGGCCTCGATCGCTGCGGTGAGCGTGATCGGGCTGGTGGTCACGGGTCAGGACGATCTGCTCGGGGTGCTGGGGGCGGCGCTCGTGTGGTTCGTCGTGTTCTTCCTCGTCGGGTTCGTGCTGCTCGCCGCGATCTTCGCCGCGAGCGCCTCGCTGGTCGCGCGCCTCGAGGACGTGGGGTCGGTGCTCACCCCGGTCATGATGCTCACGATGTTCCCGTACTTCCTGGTGCTGATCTTCAACGACAACGCCGTGGTCATGACGGTCATGTCCTACGTGCCGTTCAGCGCGACCGTGGGGATGCCGGTGCGGCTGTTCCTCGGCGAGGCGATGTGGTGGGAGCCGCTGCTCTCGCTCGTGCTGCTCGCCGCGACGGCGTTCGGGGTCATCCTGGTGGCGACACGGATCTACACGGGCTCGCTGCTGCGGATGGGTGCGCGGGTCACCGTGCGCGACGCCCTGCGGGCCGAGGTCTGACCCGGCTCGTCGTGGGCGGGCGCGTCAGGAGACCTGGCTCATGTCGTAGTGCACGAACTCCCAGACGTGGCCGTCGGGGTCGGTGACCGCGCGGCCGTACATCGGCCCCTCGTCCTGGGTGTCGCGGTACTCGGCGCCACCGTGCGCGAGCGCCCGCGCGAAGAGCTCGTCGACCTCCTCGCGAGACTCGGCCGACAGGGCGTTGAGCACCTGGGTCGTGCTCGTCGCGTCGGCGATCGGCGTGCGCGCGAAGGTCGTGAAGCGCTCGTGCGCGAGCAGCATGACCACGATCGTCTCGGAGACGACGATCGAGGTGACCTGGTCGTCGCTGAACATCTCGTCGGTCGTGAAGCCCAGCCCGGTGTAGAAGGACCGCGAGGTCGCGAGGTCGCTCACGGGAAGGTTGACGAAGATCATGCGGTCCATCGGGGTCTCCTCGGTCGGTGGGCGAGGTGTCGCGGGTCGGCAACGGCCGCTACCGTCGCAGTGTGTCCTCCGTCACAGGGTCTGTCGACGCGGAGCGTGACTTCGCTGTCCTGACCGAGCCGCTGCGGCGCGAGATCACGGCCCACTGCCTGCGCATGACCGGCTCGGTGCACGACGCGGAGGACCTCGCCCAGGAGACGTACCTGCGCGCGTGGCGGTCGGTGCACGGCTTCGAGCACCGGGCGTCGCTGCGCACCTGGATGTTCCGCATCGCGACCAACGCGTGCCTCAGCCACCTCGCGGGGCGCGGGCGCCGACCTCAGCCCACGGACCTGGACGGTGCGCTCGATGCGGTGCTGTGGGGCGAGGTCGCCGCCGACCCCGCGACGGTCGTGGTCGACCGTGAGTCGGTGCGGCTCGCGTTCGTCGCGGCGCTGCGCCACCTCACGGCCCAGCAGCGCGCTGTGCTGCTGCTGCGCGACGTCCTGGCGTGGAACGCGAGCGAGGTCGCCGGAGCGCTCGACCTGACCGTCGCGGGCGTGAACTCGACCCTGCAGCGGGCCCGTTCGCGCGTGCGGGACCTGGACCGCGACGCCACGGGGCCCCTGCACGACGTGCGCCTGCTCCGGCTGCTCGACGCGTACACGCGGGCGTTCGAGGCCGACGACCTCGCGGCGGTCCTCGACCGGCGACCGGTCACGCACCTCGCGGTCTGATCGGCGCGGTCACTGCCAGGTCAGGCGGTCCAGCGCGACCTTGGTGCCCAGCTCGACCGCCGTCACCAGACCCGCCTCGGGGAACTGCTCGCGCAGCGCGCGCGCCGCGGCGTCGGGGTCGGTGGTCTCCGCGACGACCCGGTCGAACATGTCGAGGTACTCCAGGGTCCACGTCGCGGGGTCGCCCTTCCACCCGCTCCGGCGGTGGCCGGGCACGAGCTGCCGGGCACCGAGGCCGTGGACCTCGCGCAGCCGCTCCTCCCACGCCTGACGCTCGGCGGCCGTCGGGGTGTCGGCGGTCCACACGTGGTCCCCGCCGTAGAGGAGCGCGCCGCCGAGCACGGTGTGCGTCTGCGGCTGCCACACGTAGTCCCCGCGCCAGGACAGCGTGTCGTCGCCCGGGTGCAGCTCGAACTGGTGGCCCTCGAACTCGAACGTCCCGTCCGCCCAGGTGTCGATCGCGGACCGCCGGGTGGGCAGGTTGCTCCCCAGGCGCCCCCACTGCGTGACCTCGTCCTCGTAGGTGCGCAGGATGTGGTCGACCACGCGGGGCGTGGCGAACACGCGCGCGGCGGGGAAGGCGTCCGCGACGATGCCGACGCCGAAGTAGAAGCCCGGGTCGCCGCCGCTCACGAAGACGCGCGTCACCCGGCGTCCCGTGTCGAGCGCGGCCGCCACGACCCGGTGCGCCTGCGCCCGCGTGAACCCGGCGTCGACCACCATGAGCTCGTCGTCGCCGTACACGAGCGTGCTGGTCTTGGTGAGCGCGGTCTCCGAGGAGTCGAGCACGTCGAACGCCAGGTCTGCCATCGTTGCCCCCTGCGTGCGACCAGGGCCGGGCGACCCCTCAGCCCTGGTCCCGGTCGGACGTCGCGATCGACGTTACGCTCGTGCCCAGGGGCCGGCCACAGGTCCGTGAGCGCGGGAGGGACCCGGACCATGAGCGACAACGGGTACGGCGACTTCGAGTTCGAGCGTCGTTTCTTCGTGCGCAAGGTGCCGCGCGAGGCCCTCGCCGAGCCCGACCCGGTGCTCATCGTGCAGAGCTACTACCTGGCGGACCAGGGGTACGCGCTGCGGCTGCGGGTGCAGTCCTCCACGGCCTCGGTCGACCTCGACGGCTCAGAGGACGAGCTCGAGGTCCTCGACCGCTTCGCCGACCAGTTCGACTTCTGCGCGCTCACCGCGAAGGGCCCGATGGTCGAGGGCACCCGGTACGAGGCCGAGCGCGAGCTCGACGTGTCGACCGGGATCGAGATGATCCGCCGCGGCGGTCTGCGCATCGTCAAGAACCGGTACTCGCTGTGGCTCGGCGGCGACGGCTGGGTCGTCGACGTGTTCGGCGGCGCGAACCGTCCGCTGGTCATCGCGGAGTGCGAGCGCGGAGGCCCCGTGACCGACCTGCAGATCCCGGCGTTCTGCGTGAGCGAGGTCACCGACGACCGCCGGTTCGCGAACGACTCGCTGTGCGCGAACCCGTTCTCGGGCTGGGCCGCGGCGTACGCGGCCGAGCTCGCCTCGCAGGGGCCGCGGTTCCTGCACAGCCTCGGCATCAACCGCTTCGAGCACCCGTAGCGGGTGCCGGGGGTGTCCGAAGGGCGCCCGGCGGCGCATCGGCGGACAGTGGGAGGACGAATCCCGTGCCGCGGACGCGCGGCCACCCGGCGGAGGTAGTCATGACCAACCTGACCATCATCGGTGCGGGCACGATGGCGACCGCGATCGCGACCGTCGGTGTCAGCGGTGGCACGAGCGTGCAGGTGCTGTCCCGCAACGTCGACCAGGGCGTGCAGCTCGCCGCGAACCTCGGCGAGCTCGTCACCCCGGGACAGGTCGGCGACGCGCTGACCGGCGACGTCGTGGTGCTCGCGCTGCCGTACACGGCGCTCGGGCAGGTCGTCGAGACGTACGCCGCCCAGCTCGGCGGCAAGGTGCTCGTGGACATCACCAACCCGATCGACTTCGCGACGTTCGACGGCCTCGTCGTCCCGCAGGGCAGCTCGGCGGCCGAGCAGGTCGCGGTGTGGGCCCCGGACGCGCACGTGCTCAAGGCGTTCAACACGACCTTCGCCGCGACGCTCGAGTCCGGCAGGATCGGCGGGCTGCCGACCACGGTGCTCGTCGCGGGCGACGACCCCACGGCGAAGCAGACGCTGATCGACGTGGTCGAGGCCGGGGGGCTGGTCGGCATCGACGCGGGCGTGCTCTCGCGCGCCCAGCAGCTCGAGCAGCTGGGGTTCCTGCAGATCACGCTGGCCTCGGCGCAGCGGGTCCCGTGGACGGGCGGGTTCGCCGTCGTGCGGTGACACCCGCGGGTCGCGCACGCGGGCCGCCCGACCGCGAGAGGATCAGCGGAGCCCGCAGCCGCCGGGCGCCCCCGCAGCAAGGAGAGACGATGCCCGCCTGGGTCGACCACGCCATCTGGTGGCACGCCTACCCGCTCGGGTTCACGGGCGCCCCGGTGCACGGTCCCGACCCCGAGCCGGGCGTCCGGCACCGGCTCGCGCGGATGGTCGACTGGCTCGACTACGTGGTGGAGCTCGGCTGCAACGGGCTGCTGCTGGGCCCCGTGTTCGCCTCGGCGACGCACGGCTACGACACGCTCGACCACACGCGGATCGACGAGCGGCTCGGTGACGAGGGGGACTGGGACGCGCTGGTCGCGGCCGCCCGGGCCCGCGGCGTGCGGCTCGTGCTCGACGGCGTCTTCAACCACGTGGGCCGCGACCACCCGCGCGTGCAGGCCGCGCTCGCGGCCGGTCCCGGTACGGAGGCCGGTGCGTGGCTGCGGTGGAGCGGGACGGGCGAGGAGGCCAGACCCGAGGTCTTCGAGGGCCACGACCAGCTCGTGGTGCTGAACCACGACCACCCCGAGGTCGCCGACCACGTGGCGCAGGTCATGACGCACTGGCTGGACCGGGGGGCCGACGGCTGGCGGCTCGACGCGGTGTACGCGGTGCCACCGGCGTTCTGGCGCGCGGTGCTGCCGCGGGTGCGGGCCGCTCACCCCGACGTCTGGGTGCTGGGGGAGATGATCCACGGCGACTACGCGGCGTACGTCGAGGAGTCGGGCATCGACTCGGTCACGCAGTACGAGCTGTGGAAGGCGGTCTGGAGCTCCCTCGCGGACGTCAACCTCTACGAGCTCGCGTGGGCGCTCGACCGGCACCGGTCGTTCCTCGAGGTGTTCCTGCCGCAGACGTTCGTGGGCAACCACGACGTGACGCGGATCGCGGACCAGGTGGGGGATGCGCGGCACGTGACGCACGCGCTCGCGGTCCAGCTGTTCGTCGCCGGGACGCCGTCGGTGTACGCGGGTGACGAGCAGGGCTTCCGCGGGGTCAAGGAGGAGCGGGTGGGCGGCGACGACGCGATCCGCCCGGAGTTCCCCCCGACGCCCGAGGGGCTCGCCCCGCACGGCTGGCCGCGGTACCGCGAGCTCGAGCGGCTGATCGGCCTGCGCCGTCGGCACCCGTGGCTCGTGCACGCCCCGGGCGAGACGCTCGAGGTGGGCAACGCGCACCTGGTGCTGGGCGCGTCGTCGCCCGACGGCACCGAAGGTCTGGTCCTCGCGCTCAACCTCGGTGACCAGCCGTGGGCGCCGGGCGTCACGGTGGGTGACGTGGTGCTCCGCTCGGGCGACCCGGGTGCGCACGTGCCCGACGGCGTCGTGGCGCCGCACGCGTGGGCGGTGTGGCGGGCTCAGCCCGCGAGGTAGTCGGCCAGCACCTGCGCGTGGTTCACGTGCGGGTCGCGCGCTCCGTAGAGCAGCGTGACGCGCGGATGGTCGTGGGCCACCCGGCGCAGCTCGTCGACCGCCGGGTTGTGGTCGAGCTCGGCGTCGTAGCGCGCGGCGAACTCCGCGAGGTGGGCCGGGTCGTGGTCCCACCAGGTGCGCAGCGCGGGGCTGGGGGCCACGTCGCGCAGCCACAGGTCGAGCTCGGCGTCGGCCTTGCGCACGCCGCGCGGCCACAGGCGGTCCACCAGCACGCGGTACCCGTCGTCCCCGGAGGGGGCCGCGTAGACCCGTTTGGTGCGGATGTCCATGCCCCAGCCTCTCGTGCCCGGGGTCGTGGCGCCTCCGGGTACGCACTGGCAAAAGGTTGAAGCATCAACTACATTGGAGGCAGTCCACCGAGGAGAGACCCATGAGCACCCACCCCGTCACGACCCCCGCCGCACCCCGCACGGACGCGATCGCCGCGGGCACCGGCATGGACGCGGTCACGCTCCTGGTCGGCGACCTCGACACCCAGGAGCGCTTCTACCGCGACGTGCTGCTGCTCGACGTCCTCGAGCAGCCCGTCGACCGGCTCGCCGCGACGACCCGCCCCGACGTCGTCACGCTGGGCCGCGGCACCACGCCGCTCGTCGTGCTGCGGCACACCCCCGACCTGCCGCCTGCGCAGCGCGGCTCGGCGGGCCTGTTCCACACCGCTCTCGTGTTCGACGACCGGGCCGGGCTGGCCACCACCATCGCCTCGCTCGCCCGGCACGCGCCGCAGACCTACGCCGGCAGCGCCGACCACCTGGTCTCGCAGGCCTTCTACGTCACCGACCCCGAGGGCAACGGCGTCGAGCTCTACTGGGACCGGCCCCGCGCCGAGTGGGCCTTCGACGCGCAGGGCCAGGTGCGGATGGACTCGTTGCGGCTCGACCCGAACGAGTTCCTGCGCGCGCACCTGCCCGACGCCGCCACGCCCGTCGACCCGTTCGGCCTCGCCGCCGGGACCCGCCCCGGTGCGTCCGTGGGCCACGTGCACCTGCAGGTCGGCGACGTGCCCGCGGCGCGCGGCTTCTACGTCGACGCGCTCGGCTTCGACGTCATGGCCGAGTTCCACGGGGCGCTGTTCGTCTCCGCGGGCGGGTACCACCACCACGTCGCGGTCAACTCCTGGAGCACGGCCGGAGCCGGACCGCGGGCCTCGGCGCTCGGGCTCGGCGAGATGGCGATCCTGGTGCCCACCGCGGACGACGTGGCAGCGCTCGGCGACCGACTCGCGCACGCGGGGATCCCGAGCCGGCACGACGGGCTCACGCTCACGTTCGCCGACCCGTGGCGCAACGTCATCGCTGTGACCGCGGGCTGACGGGGTCGAGCACCCGCCGCCGGGTCAGCGCGTCCAGTCCAACCGGTCCGGGTCCGTGACCCGGCGGGCCGCGCGCGGCAGCCGACGCTCGGCGTCGACCGCCCGCTCGTGCGCCTGCTCGTGCAGGCGCCCGTAGCTGAACGCGCTCTCGCCCGTCGCCGTGGCCTCGGCGGCGAGGCGTCGCAGCACAGCGCGCTCGACCACGGCGTCCTGGTGCGCGCCGAGCAGGTCCTGGACCCGTTGCGCGTCGCGGGCGCTGCGCTCCGCGGGCTGACCGGCCGCGGGCACCAGCACCTCGGCGGCGTACCGCGCGCGCCGGGCGGCCTTGCGCGCCTCGTGCAGCTCGTGGTCCCGCGCGGGGCCGCCCGGCTCGTCCCGGGCCGCTCGCAGCGCGTGGCGCAGCCGCCGGAACTCGCGCCGGGCCCGGGCCGGCAGCACCTCGGCTGCCGGGCGTGCGGCCTCGGGGGCCAGCGGCGGGTCGGCGACCAGCGCCGCCAGGTCCGCGCGCAGGTGCGCCGCGGCGAGACCGTCGAGCTCGGCGACCACGTGCTCGTGCGCCGCGTCGAGGGCCGCGGCACGGTCCGCACCGAGCCGGTCCCGGACCGGCCCCAGCACCAGGCCCGCGGGCTCCTCGTCGAGCAGCGCGGCCAGCGCCGCATGGCTCACGTCGACGTCGCGCACCTCACCCAGCACCTGTCCCCACCGCCGCAGCGCCGCGCGCAGCGGGTCGGTGCGCTCACGGCGCAGCACCGGGCGGAACGTCGAGAGCGCGCTGCGCAGCCGGCGCGTCGCGACCCGCATGTCGTGCACGGCCTCGGGGTCGCGTGCCCGGACGCCGGGCTCGTGCGCGGTGAGCTCGGCCACCTGCGCGGCGAGGTACCCGTGCACGAGCGTCCCGGCGTCGCCGGTCGACCACCCGGGTGCGTCCCCGACCGTCACGGCGACCTCAGCCCGTCATCCCGGCCGCTGTGTGCTCGAACGGGACCTCCTCGCCCGGGCGCACCGGCCCGGGCGGGGTGCCGTCGCCGAACGGGCGGCCACCGAGCTCCTCGCGGCCGTGGGGGGTGAGCCAGCCGCGCAGGTCGGGACCCCGCGGCACGATGCGGGTGGGGTTGATGTCCTCGTGGACCTCGTAGTAGTGGCGCTTGATGTGGTCGAAGTCGATCGTGTCGCCGAAGCCGGGCGTCTGGAACAGGTCGCGCGCGTACGCCCACAGCACGGGCATCTCGGTGAGCTTCGAGCGGTTGGCCTTGAAGTGGCCGTGGTAGACGGCGTCGAAGCGCACGAGCGTGGTGAACAGGCGCACGTCGGCCTCGGTGATCGTGTCACCGACCAGGTAGCGCTGGTGCTCGAGCCGCTCCGAGAGCCGGTCGAGCCGCGCGAACAACCGGGTGTAGGCGGTGTCGTAGGCCTGCTGCGACCCCGCGAAGCCGCACCGGTACACCCCGTTGTTGACGTCCCGGAACACCTCGCGCGCGACGGCGTCGATCTCGTCGCGCAGGTGCTCGGGGTACAGGTCGGGAGCGCCCTCGCGGTGCAGCTCACGCCACTGCGTCGACAGGTCGAGCGTCATCTGCGCGTAGTCGTTCGTGACCACCTGGCCCGTCGGCACGTCGACGATCGCGGGCACCGTGATGCCCCGCTGGTAGCCCGGGAAGCGCTCGAAGTACGCGTCCTGCAGCCGGGGGATGCCGAGCACCGGGTCCACGCCCCCCGGGTCCAGGTCGAACGTCCACGAGCGGCGGTCGTGCGTCGGGCCCGCGATCCCCATCGACAGGGCGTCCTCGAGCCCGAGCAGGCGGCGCACGATGATGGCGCGGTTGGCCCATGGGCACGCGCGCGAGACCACGAGCCGGTAGCGGCCGGGCTCGACGGGGTACCCGTCCCGGCCGTCGGCCGTGATCCGGGTGGCGATGTAGCGGTCGTCCCGCGTGAACTCCGCTCCCGACGTCACGTAGGCGCCGGCCGTGCTGTGCGCGTGCTCCATGGGTCAGATCCTGCCGTGTCGCACGGTCCGGCGCCCGCTCCGCGCTGTCGCAGGGATCCCGGGCGAGGAGGCCCTCAGGCGTGCGGCCTACAGTGTGGGTCCGCCAGCCGCCGACACCGGGAGCCCCGTGCACCACCCCTCCGCCCCGCGGCGGCGCCGACCGCAGGCCCGCGCCCAGCTCGTCGTCGGGCTCGTGCTCGGTCTCGCGGTCACCGGGTGCACCGTCACGCCCGCCCCCGACAAGAGCCCCGACGCGACGGCCACCCCGAGCCCCGCGGCCCTCGTCGCGGCGACGCGTCCGCTCACGGCCGCTGCGACCCTCGTGCCCGACGCGGCCGCCGACGTCCTCGCGCTCACGACGAGCCGTGCGCTGTACGAGCGGGCGCCCGTGGTCGTGCTCGCCCCGGCCGCCGACGTCGCCGCGCAGCTGGCCGCCGCGTCGGGGGCCGTGGCCCTCGGGGCGCCCGTGCTGCTCACCGGGGGGACCGTGACGGCGGGCGAGGTCGCGGACGAGGTCGCCCGGCTCGGCGCCACGTCGGCCCTGCGGCTCGGCGACGCCGTCGTACCCGACGGTCTCGACGTGGTGACGCTCGGCGCACCGGACGCCGACGCCGGGCTCGGGGCTGCGCTCGCGGAGGCGACCGGGCTCGCGCTCGGCGCCGCGCAGGCGGTCGCCGCGGGGACGGAGACCACCGCGGTCGCGGCGGAAACCACAGTGGCGCTGTCGCTCGGCCGGCCCACCACCGCGGTTCTCCAGGCCGGCACCGCCCCGGCCGGCGCCGCGACCACGGCCACCTCAGCCGCCCGCACCGACACCGCGACGGCGTCGGTCCCCGCCGATCTCGCCGCCCGGACGGCACTGCCGCGCGTCGAGCCGCCCGAGCCGCCCGCCGGGGCGGTGGTGCTGACCGACGGTCGCACCGAGCACGTCGCCGCGGTCGCGACCGCCCGGGCCGCGGGCATACCCGTCGAGGTCGTGCCCGACGGCGACCCGCGCACCCGGGCAGCGACCGTCGACGCGCTCGGGGCGCTCGACGCGACGACGGTGCTCGCGCTCGGCTCGTCGTTCGGCACGTCCGAGCTGGTCGCGACCCGCACCGCGGCCGCGACCACCGGGGTGCAGGCGCCCGGCGGCGGACAGCTCGTGTTCCCCTCCGCTCTCGGCACGCCCGGCAAGCGGTACGTCGCGCTGTACGGCTCACCCGGCTCGGGCGCGCTGGGCGTGCTCGGCGAGCAGGACGTCCCGGCGACCGTCGTGCGGGCCCAGCAGACCGCCGACCAGTACCGCGCCCTCACGACCGACACCGTGGTGCCGATGCTCGAGATCATCGCCACGATCGCCTCGGCCGCCCCCGAGGACGGCAGCTACTCGCGTCGCCGCCCCGTCGAGGACCTGCGTCCGCTGGTCGATGCGGCGGGGGCCGCGGGCATGGCCGTGGTGCTCGACCTGCAGCCCGGCCGTACCGACTTCCTCACCCAGGCCCAGGCGTACGAGGAGCTGCTCGTCCTGCCGCACGTGAGCCTCGCCCTCGACCCCGAGTGGCGGCTCGGCCCTGACCAGGTGCACCTGCGCCAGATCGGCTCGGTGGGCATCGACGAGGTCAACACCGTCGTGACCTGGCTCGCCGACCTCACGCGGGACCGGGCGCTGCCGCAGAAGATGCTCGTGCTGCACCAGTTCTCGCCGCGCATGATCTCCGAGCGCGAACGGCTCGACACGAGCCGCGACGAGCTCGCGCTGCTCATCCACGTGGACGGCCAGGGCACGCAGCCGGCCAAGACGGGGACGTGGCAGGCGTTGCAGGCCACGGCGCCGGCCGGGGTGCGGTGGGGGTGGAAGAACTTCGTCGACGAGGACGTCCCGATGCTCGACCCGGCCCAGACATACCGGGTCCAACCCGTCCCTGACCTGGTCACCTACCAGTAGCCGGCCGCGCCGGGCGGATTCGTGGCGCACAGGGCCAGCGCCTAGGCTTCGACCGATGAGCGAGCCGTCGGCCGCCTCCGAGCGGCTTCCCGATCCCACCGACCGCATACCCGGTGCGCGTCGGCCGTCGCGCTGGTGGCGGGTCGGCCTGCCCGTGGTCGTGGCCGTCCTGATCGCCGTGGTCTTCGGTGTGACGACCGCCTCGGCCCAGCTGAGCCTCGGCCCGCACGAGGCCCGCTACGACGTCACGACCGACAGCACGGTCACGCTCGACCTGGGTCCGCTCGGCACCCTGCAGATCGACTCGCCGCTGCCCCTGACGCTCGGCGTGCACGCCACCGTGCAGGAGATCCCGGAGTCCTTCACGGCGGTCGACGCCGCGACCACGCTCCAGGCGCTCAGCGGCGACCTGCAGGGCTACCTGCAGTTCTTCGCCGGTCCCGAGGCGACGGTGCACGACGTGACGCGCGCGCTCGTGACCGACGCCGCGGGCCGGACCGCCGGTGCGCTCGTGGTGCTCCTCGGTGCGTGGTTCGGGCTCGGGTGGCTGCTCGGCGCTGCTCGCCGCGAGGAGCTCGCGGCCCGTGTCGCACCGCACCGTTTCCAGGTCGTCGCCGGTTCGCTCGCCGTGTGCCTCGCGCTGGGCGTGCTGACGTCGAGCCTGGGTGCCGCCGACCGGCCCCGGCAGGCGGCCCGGGCGTCCGCGGTCTTCGACGGCACCGCGCTCGAGGGTGCGCGGGTGACCGGGCGGCTCGGCGGTGTGATCGACACGTACGGCGGGTACGTGCTCGACGCGTACCGCTCGAACACGGCGTTCTACGACGCGGCGTCGGCGTCGCTCGACGTCGCGTGGACCGAGGCGCAGGAGCCCGCACCGACCGTCGCCCCCACCCCGTCCGGCACCCCGTCGCCGACCCCGTCGCCGTCCGAGGAGCCTGCCGAGCCGGTGGTCCTGCTGGTCGTCTCCGACCTGCACTGCAACGTGGGCATGGCCACCGTGATCGGCCGGCTCGCCGAGATCTCCGGGGCGCAGGTGATCCTCGACGCCGGCGACACGGCGATGAACGGCACCAGCGTGGAGCAGTACTGCGTGACGACGTTCGCGCAGGCGGCGCCCGCCGGGGTGCCCATCGTGACGTCACCCGGCAACCACGACTCACGCGAGACGTCGGCGATGTACGCGAAGGCGGGGGCGACGGTGCTCTCGGGCGACGTCGTCGAGGTCGCGGGCCTGCGGATCCTGGGGGACAGCGACCCGAACGAGACCCGGCTCGGAGCGGGCACGTCGTCGGCGGACACCGAGACGGTGACCGAGGCCGGTCGGCGCCTCGCGGACGTCGCGTGCCGGGACGAGGCGGGCGTGGACCTGCTGCTCGTGCACACCCCGCGGGTCGGGCAGGCCGCCCTCGACGAGGGGTGCGTCCCCGCGCAGGTCTCGGGCCACCTGCACCGACGGGTGGGGCCGCTCGCGGTGGGCCAGGGCGTGCGCTACGGCAGCTCGAGCACGGCCGGGGCGTCGCTGGGCCAGGCGACCGTCGGGCCGTTGAACGGCACGGCCGAGCTGACCGTGCTGCGCTTCGACCCGGACAGGCGCCGGTTCCTCGACTACCAGGTGGTCCGGGTCGCCACGGACGCGTCGGTCGCTGTCGAGCCGCGGACCGCGTGGCCGGAACCGGTCCGTTCGCCCTTCTTCACGCCCGCGCCGAAGTTCGCCACGTCGGGCCCGATGTTCGCGACGACCTCCGCGGGCTGAGCGGCCATCTGGGTGCTGTGGTTGCCCTGCGCACCCCTGGGGCACCAGAATGTTCGGTGTGCCGAACTTTGGGATTCGTGCAGCCGTGGCGCTGCTCGCGGTGCTGCTCCTCGCGGGCTGCGGCAGCGCGGCCGCGCGCGCTGCGGACGATGACGCCACGGCCGGCGACGACGGACGCCCGGTCGTGCTCGCGACGTTCACCGTGATCGCCGACATGGCCCGCGTCGTGGCGGGGGACCACCTGCGCGTCGAGTCGCTCACCAAGGTCGGCGCCGAGATCCACGGCTACGAGCCCACGCCCGACGACCTGCGCCGCACCGCCCGCGCCGACCTCGTGCTCGACAACGGGCTGGGCCTCGAGGCGTGGTTCGACAAGCTGGTCGCGCGGCTCGACGCCCCGCACGTCACCATCACGGACGGCATCGAGACCATCGCGATCTCGACCGGCGAGGCACAGGGGCACGCGAACCCTCACGCGTGGATGTCGCCCCGGGCGGCGACCGTCTACATCGCGAACATCGCCCGGGCGTTCGCCGACCTCGACCCCGCGCACGCGGCCGACTACAGCGCCAACGCCGCGGCGTACACCGCGCAGGTCCTCGCGCTGGGCGACGAGCTCGAGGGCGAGCTCGCCCACCTCGACGCGTCGCAGCGTGCGCTCGTGACCTGCGAGGGGGCGTTCTCCTACCTCGCGCGCGACACGGGCCTCGCCGAATCCTGGCTCTGGCCCGTCAACGCGGAGCGGCAGGGCACCCCGCAGCAGGTCGCGCGGACCATCGACTTCGTGCGCGACCACGAGGTCCCGGCGGTCTTCTGCGAGTCCACGGTCTCCGCGACCGCCCAGCGGCAGGTCGCGGCCGAGACCGGGTCCCGGTTCGCCGGCGTGCTCTACGTCGACTCGCTGTCGGGACCCGACGGTCCCGTGCCCACCTACCTGGACCTGCTGCGGCACGACGTGCGCACGATCGTCGGCGGGCTCACGGGGACGGGGCTCACGGGCACCGACCTCGACGCCGACGCGCTGGCCCCCGCGGGCGGTGGCGCATGAGCGCGCCCGCGCTCGAGGTCCGCGACCTCACGGTGCGCTACCGCGACGTCCTCGCGCTCGACGGCGCGTCGCTGACCGTGCCCGCGGGCCACCTGACCGGGCTGCTCGGCATCAACGGATCGGGCAAGTCCACGCTGCTCAAGGTCGTGATGGGCATGGTGCGGGCCGACGCGGGCACGGTCCGCGTGCTCGGCCGGGCGCCGCACGAGGCCCGCCGCGAGGCGCTGCTGGGCTACGTCCCGCAGTCGGAGGACGTCGACTGGACGTTCCCGCTCACGGTCCGCGACGTGGTGGCCCAGGGCCGCTACGGGCACCTCGGCCCGCTGCGCCGGGCCCGGGCCGTGGACCGGGTCGCCGTCGCGGACGCGCTCGCCCGGGTCGGGCTCACGGACCTGGCCGACCGTCAGGTGGGGCGCCTGTCGGGCGGCCAGCGCAAGCGCGCGTTCGTGGCCCGCTGCCTCGCGCAGGAGGCCCGCGTGCTCCTGCTCGACGAGCCCTTCGCCGGGGTCGACATCTCGTCCCAGGCGTCGATCACCGCACTGCTGCGCGATCTGGTGGCCGACGGCGTCTCGGCGCTCGTCTCGACGCACGACCTGGGTGCGCTGCCCGCGCTCGCGGACGACGCCGTGCTGCTGCACCGCCGGGTGCTCGCGGCCGGGACCCCGGACGAGGTGCTGCGACCCGAGAACCTCGCGCTGGCCTTCGGAGGTGCCGCATGACCGTCGTGGACTGGCTCGCGGAGCCCTGGCAGTACGAGTTCATGCAGCGCGCGCTGCTCGTGACCGGCGTGGCCGCGCTCGTGTGCGCGCTGCTCAGCTGCTGGCTCGTGCTCATCGGCTGGTCGCTGCTGGGCGACGCGGTCGCGCACGCCGTGCTGCCCGGCGTGGTGCTGGCCTACCTCGCGGGGCTGCCGTTCGCGGTCGGCGCGCTCGTGTTCGGGCTCGGGGCGGTCGCGCTCATCGGGCTCGTGCGCGAGACGTCGGGGCTGCGGGAGGACACCGCGATCGGGGTCGTGTTCACGACGTTGTTCGCGCTCGGCATCGTGCTCGTCTCGGTCACCCCGAGCCAGGTCGACCTGGGCCACATCCTGTTCGGCAACGTGCTGGGCGTCTCCGACGCGGACATCCTCCAGGTCGTGGTGCTCGGCGCCGTCGCGTTCCTCGTGCTCGTGCTCAAGCGCCGCGACCTGACCCTGTACGCGTTCGACCGCACGCACGCGCACGCGGTGGGGATCTCGCCGCGGGTGCTCGGTGCGCTGCTGCTGGGCGTGCTCGCGCTGACGGTGGTCGTCGCGCTCCAGGCCATCGGTGTCGTGCTCGTGGTCGCGATGCTCATCACCCCGGGTGCCACGGCCTACCTGCTGACCGAGCGGATGAGCCGGATGCTGGTGATCGCCCCGGCGCTGGCGGTCGGGTGCGCGGTCGTGGGCCTGTACGCGAGCTACTACCTCGACGCGTCGAGCGGCGGCATGGTCGTGCTCGCGCAGGGTCTGGTGTTCGTGCTCGTCTACCTGCTCGCCCCGCGCCGGGGCGTGCTGCGGCGCGGGGCGCGGGGTCGTGCGGGTGGCGCAGGAGCCGTGGGACGGGGTGCCCGACGCGCGGCGCGCGTGGCGGGTGCCGGGGTGCCGGGCGGCGCCGGGGTGCCGGGGCCGGACGTGGTCGTGCCTGCGGCGCGCCACGCCCTCCCGCCTACACTGCCGGGGTGAGTCCCGCGGAGCCGATCCCCCTGACGTCCGTCGCCCAGGACTACCTCAAGGTCATCTGGTCCGCGCGCGAGTGGTCGTCCGCACCGGTGACCACGAAGATGCTGGCCGAGCGCCTCGGCGTCGGCGCGTCGACCGTCTCGGAGACCGTGCGCCGGCTGACCGACCAGGGGCTCGTGACGCACGCGCCGTACGCGTCGATCGAGCTCACGGAGGCCGGGGCCCGGCACGCGGTCGCGATGGTGCGCCGGCACCGCCTCATCGAGACGTTCCTGGTGAGCGAGCTCGGCTACGGCTGGGACGAGGTGCACGACGAGGCCGAGGTGCTCGAGCACGCGGTGTCCGACCTCATGATCGACCGGATCGACGCCCGCCTCGGCCACCCGACGCGCGACCCGCACGGCGACCCGATCCCCACGCCCGACGGTCTGGTGCCGTCGCCGCCCGCGCAGGTGCTGTGGGACCTGTCCGAGGGGGAGTGGGTCGTGGCGCGGATCTCGGACGCGGACCCTGAGCTGCTGCGCTACCTCGCGTCGGTCGGGCTCGTGCTCGACGCGCGGGTCGAGGTGGCCGAGCGTCGGCACGTCGCGGGCGTCGCGGCGGTGCAGGTGCGTCCGCCGGGCTCGGACGCCGCGGCAGGCAGGGGCGTCGAGCTGGGCCAGAGCGCGGCCTCCGCGATCTGGCTCGTGCCTGCCGGGTAGTCTCGCGGCATCACCCATGGAGTCGACGGCTGTGTCGCCACTCCTCCTCGAATCGATTCGACAGCCTCGTCCGGGGCACATGCAGGGAGCCCCATGGCACAGGCCACGACCGAGTCCGTCGCCGCACCCCCGGCGACCCGGCCCCGTGCCGCGTCGACCGCGCTGCTCGCGCTCGCCCTCGGCGGGTTCTCGATCGGCACCACCGAGTTCGCGACCATGGGCCTGCTGCCCGACATCGCGCGCAGCCTGTCCGTCACGATCCCGCAGGCCGGCCACGTCATCACCGCCTACGCCGTCGGCGTCGTCGTCGGGGCGCCGCTCCTGACGACCCTCGCCGCCAAGGTCGACCGGCGCACGCTCGCGCTGTGGCTCATGGTCGCGTTCACCGGTGCGAACGTCCTGGGGGCGCTCGCGCCGACCGCAGGTTGGCTCGTCGCGGCCCGTTTCGTGGCCGGGCTGCCGCACGGCGCCTTCTTCGGGGTCGGCGCTGTGCTCGGGGCCCACGTCGCCGGGCCCGGTCGGCGCGGTCGAGCCGTCGCGATCATGATGGCGGGCCTGACGATCGCGAACGTCGTCGGCGTCCCCGGCACGACTGTGCTCGGCCAGGCGCTCGGCTGGCGCGCGGCGTTCGTGGTGGTGGGCGCGCTCGGGCTGCTGACCCTCGCCGCGCTGTGGCGCTGGATCCCCGGCCTCGCGGTCGCCCCCGACGCGACGGTGCGCACCGAGCTGGCCGCGCTGCGCAACCGTCGGCTGTGGATCGCGGCCGGCGCGGGAGGCATCGGCTTCGGCGGCATGTTCGCCGTGTACTCCTACGTCTCCCCGCTGCTGACCGAGGTCACCGGGATGGCCGAGGCCACCGTGCCGATCGTGCTGGCGCTGTTCGGCATCGGCATGACGATCGGCACGCTGCTCGGCGGCCGGCTCGCGGACGGGTCGGTCATGCGGACCCTGTACATCGGCTTCGGCAGCACGGTGGGGGTGCTGGCTGTCATCGCGCTCACGGGCGACCACGTGGTGCTCGCGATCGCCTCGCTCGTGGGACTCGGCATCACCTCCCAGGTCCTGGGTCTCGCGCTGCAGAGCCGGCTCATGGACCTGTCGCCCGCGGCGCCGTCGCTCGGTGCCGCGCTGTGCCACTCGGCGCTCAACGTCGGCAACGCGAGCGGGGCGTGGGCCGGTGGCCTGGTCATCGCCGCCGGGTACGGCTACCTCGCCCCCGCATGGGTCGGCGCCGCGCTGACCGCGGCAGGCCTCCTCGTCGTCCTGACGGCCGGTCGGGGGCCGGCGCCGGCGGCTGCGCTGCCCGCCGGTTGAGACCCGCGGTCGCGTGAGCCCGTGCGAGACGAGTTGTCCGGTTACTGTGGGCACACCCGACCGGTGCGCTGCCACCCGTAGTGCTTCTCCGCCGAGCAGACAGGCCCTCCTTTGTCGCACACGCTGATCGACGACGGCCCCGAACCCACCTCCCCGTCCGGGCGAGGGGACCGAACCTCGCCGCGCGATCGCCACGTCAGCGAGTTCACCGACCTCATGCGGACGGTCCAGGAGTCGGGCCTGATGCGCCGGCGCTACGGCTACTACTGGACGCGGTTCGTGGTGCTCACGCTCCTGCTGCTCGCGACCGGCGCCGCGTTCGTGCTCATCGGGCACTCGTGGTGGCAGCTCGCTGTCGCGGCCGTCCTGGCCGTGCTGCTGGGCCAGGTCATGTTCCTGGGCCACGACGCCGCCCACCGGCAGATCTTCGTCTCGGGGCGCTGGAACGACTGGGCGAGCCTCGTGATCGCGAACCTGTACGCGGGCATGTCCTACGGCTGGTGGACGCACAAGCACAGCCGTCACCACGCCAAGCCCAACACCGTCGACGCCGACCCCGACATCGCCTCGGGCGCCCTGGTGTTCACGACCGAGGACCTGCCCGCGGCCCGCACGGGCGCCGCGGCCTGGTTCGCGAAGCGCCAGGGCTGGCTGTTCTTCCCGCTGCTGCTGCTCGAGGGCATGAACCTGCACGTCTCGGGGATCAAGACGATCTTCGGTCGTGGCCCCGTCAAGCGTCGCCCCGTCGAGATCGCGTTCGTGACGGTCCGGCTCGTCGGCTACCTCGCCCTGGTGTTCTGGGTGCTCCCGGTCGGCATGGGCTTCGCGTTCCTGGGCGTCCAGCTCGGGCTGTTCGGGCTGTACATGGGGGCGAGCTTCGCGCCGAACCACAAGGGCATGCCGATCGTCCCCGCGTCGCTCAAGATCGACTTCCTGCGCCGGCAGGTGCTGCTGAGCCGCAACATCAAGGGCGGTCGCCTGATCGACCTGTTCATGGGCGGCCTCAACTACCAGATCGAGCACCACCTGTTCCCGAGCATGCCGCGGCCCTCGCTGCGCCGTGTGCAGCCGATCGTGCGGGAGTTCTGCGCCGCGCGCGACATCACCTACACCGAGACGACGCTCGTGCAGTCGTACCGCATCGTGGTGCGCTACCTCAACGAGGTGGGCCTCGCGGCCCGCGACCCGTTCCAGTGCCCGCTCACGCTCGAGCTGCGTTCGGCGCGCTGAACGTCGGCGGTGTGCCCGGCCGCCGGTAAACTCGCAGGGTGACTTCGCAGGCCCCGACCCAGCCCAACGCCCAGGGCGCCGGAAACGACGTGCCCTTCCGCTACAACGCCGCGATGGCGGAGCAGATCGAGCTCCGCTGGCAGGACGCGTGGGAGGAGCGCGGCACGTTCTTCGCCGCGAACCCGACCGGCGCGCTCACCGACGGCAAGGGGCGGCACGCGGACCCGGCGGCGCGTCCCTTCTTCGTGATGGACATGTTCCCGTACCCGTCGGGCGCGGGCCTGCACATCGGTCACCCCCTGGGGTACATCGCGACCGACGTGGTCGCACGGTTCCGCAAGATGCAGGGCGACAACGTGCTGCACGCGCTCGGCTACGACGCCTTCGGCCTGCCGGCCGAGCAGTACGCGGTGCAGACGGGCACGCACCCGCGCGTGACCACCGAGGCCAACATCGAGATCATGGCGCGTCAGCTGCGCCGCCTGGGCACGGGCTACGACTCGCGCCGCACGTTCGCCACGATCGACCCGGGCTACGTGCGCTGGACCCAGTGGATCTTCCTGCAGATCTTCGAGTCCTGGTACGACGCGGACGCTGTGCGCCCCGACGGCGGCCGCGGACGCGCGCGTCCCGTGAGCGAGCTCGTCGAGGAGTACGCGGCGGGCACGCGAGCCGTGCCCGGCGGCATCGAGGGTGTGCCCGACGGTGCGTCGTGGGCCGAGCTCGACGAGGTCGCGCGTCGCCGCGTGATCGACACCCAGCGCCTGGCGTACGTCTCCGAGACCCCCGTGAACTGGTGCCCCGGGCTGGGCACCGTGCTCGCCAACGAGGAGGTCACCTCCGAGGGGCGCTCGGAGCGCGGCAACTTCCCGGTGTTCAAGCGCACGCTGCGCCAGTGGAACATGCGCATCACCGCCTACGCGGACCGCCTGGCCGACGACCTGGACCTCATCGACTGGCCCGACAAGGTCACAGCGATGCAGCGGAACTGGATCGGGCGCTCCGAGGGTGCGCAGGTGCGCTTCCCGGTGCACCCCGCGGGCTCCGACGAGCCGCGGACGTGGATCGACGTGTTCACCACGCGTCCCGACACGCTGTTCGGCGCCACGTTCATGGTGCTGGCCCCCGAGCACGCGCTGATCGACGACCTGGTCCCGGACGCGTGGCCCGAGGGCACGCGTGACGTCTGGACCGGGGGGTACGCGACGCCCGCCGAGGCCGTCGCCGCCTACCGCGCGCAGGCCGCCGCGAAGACCGAGATCGAGCGCCAGAGCGAGGGCCGTGAGAAGACGGGCGTCTTCACCGGCATCTTCGCGACCAACCCCACGAACGGCGCGTCGGTGCCGGTGTTCGTCGCCGACTACGTCCTGGCCGGCTACGGCACGGGCGCGATCATGGCCGTCCCCGCGCAGGACGTGCGCGACTGGGAGTTCGCGACGCGTTTCGAGCTGCCCATCATCCGCACCGTCCAGCCGCCCGAGGGCTTCGAGGGCGAGGCGTACACGGGCGACGGCGTGGCGATCAACTCGTCGAACGACGAGATCAGCCTCGACGGGCTGGGCGTCGCCGACGCGAAGCGGACCATGACCGAGTGGCTCGAGGCCAAGGGCCTCGGCACCGGCAAGGTCACCTACCGCCTGCGTGACTGGCTGTTCAGCCGGCAGCGCTACTGGGGCGAGCCGTTCCCGATCGTCTACGACGAGAACGACCTGCCCATCGCGCTGCCCGACTCGGCGCTGCCGGTCAACCTGCCCGAGGTGCCCGACTACTCGCCGCGCACGTTCGCGCCCGAGGACGCCGACTCCTCGCCCGAGGCGCCGCTGGGCCGCAACGAGGACTGGGTCAACGTCACGCTCGACCTCGGCGACGGGCCCAAGACCTACCGCCGCGACACCAACACCATGCCCAACTGGGCCGGGTCGTGCTGGTACTACCTCCACTACCTGGACCCGCAGGACCGCGACGCGGTCGCCGACCCCGCGCTCGAGACGTACTGGATGGGCCCGGGCCACAACCCGGCCGACACGCACGGCGCGGGCGGGGTCGACCTGTACGTGGGCGGCGTCGAGCACGCCGTGCTGCACCTGCTGTACGCGCGCTTCTGGCACAAGGTCCTGTACGACCTGGGCCACGTGACGAGCGTCGAGCCGTTCCGCAAGCTCTTCAACCAGGGCTACATCCAGGCGTACGCCTTCACCGACGAGCGCGGGGTGTACGTCCCCGCGGGCGAGGTCGAGGAGGACGCGTCGTCGTCGACCGGCTACCGGTGGAACGGCGAGGAGGTCACGCGCGAGTACGGGAAGATGGGCAAGTCGCTCAAGAACTCCGTGACGCCCGACGAGATGTACGCCGAGTACGGCGCGGACACCCTGCGGGTCTACGAGATGTCGATGGGCCCCCTCGACCTGTCGCGCCCGTGGGAGACCCGCGCTGTGGTCGGTGCGCAGCGCTTCCTGCAGCGGCTGTGGCGCAACGTGGTCGACGAGACCACGGGCCAGGTCGTGGTCACGGACGACGAGCCGTCGGTCGAGACCCTGCGCGTGCTGCACCGCACCATCGCGGACGTGCGCGCCGACATGGACGCGATGCGCATCAACACCGCGATCGCCAAGCTCATCGTGCTCAACAACCACCTGACGACCCTCACGTCGGTGCCGCGGGCCGCGGTCGAGCCGCTCGTGCTCATGACCGCCCCCGTCGCCCCGCATCTGGCCGAAGAGCTGTGGGACCGGCTCGGGCACCCCGAGTCGCTCGCCGACGAGCCCTTCCCGGTGGCCGACGAGGCGTACCTGGTCGAGGACACCGTCACGTGCGTGCTCCAGGTCCAGGGCAAGGTCCGCGGCCGCGCCGAGGTCCCCGCCGACGTCTCGGAGGACACGCTGCGCGAGATCGCTCTCGCCGACCCCGGCGTGCAGCGGGCCCTCGACGGGCGCGGCATCCGCACCGTGATCGTGCGTGCACCCAAGCTCGTCAACGTGGTGCCGGCCTGAGCCCGTCCACGCGGGGCGACGGTCGGCGCGGGCGGCGTCCCGGGCCGACCGTCGCGGTCGTGACCGACTCGACCGCGTCGCTGCCGTCGCACGAGATCGAGCGGTGGGGGATCCAGGTCGTCCCGCTCGAGGTCGTGCTGGGCGGCGAACAACGCCAGGAGGGCGTCGACCTCGGTGCCGACGAGCTCGCGGCTGCGCTCACGGCGGGCGTGCGCGTCACGACGTCGCAGCCGGCCCCCGCGGCGTTCGCGGAGGCCTACGCACGCGCGGCAGCCGGGGGTGCACGGGAGATCGTGTCGGTGCACCTGTCGGGCGACCTGTCGGGCACGGTGCGGGCCGCCCAGCTCGCGGCCCTCACCTCACCCGTGCCGGTGCACGTCGTGGACTCGCGCTCGGTGGCCATGGGGCTCGGCTTCGCTGTCGTCTCCGCGGCGCGTGCCGCCCGGGGTCTGCCCGAGGCGTCGCCCGTGCCCCCGGGCTCGCCCGGTCAGCCCGGCCAGGGTGACCCGATGCACCGGCGGCTGCGCGACCTGGTCGGTCTGGGCCCGCGTGTCACGGTGCCGCCGGTCGACGGCGTGCAGCTCGCGAGCCGCGCGCGCGAGATCGCGTCGCAGGCGAGCGTCTGGTTCCTGGTCGACTCGCTCGACCACCTGCGGCGTGGTGGCCGGCTCGGCACCGCTGCCGCAGCGCTCGGGACCGTGCTCGGGCTCCGTCCGATCCTCACGCTGCGCGAGGGCCGGATCGAGGTCGCCGAGAAGGTCCGCACGCGCCGCGCCGCGCGGGACCGGCTCGAGGCACTCGTCGTCGCCGAGGTGCGCCGCCGCGGTCGGGCCCGCGTCGCTGTGCACCACCTGGGCCAGCCCGACGTCGCCGCAGAGGTCGCACGGCAGATCGAGGCGTGGTCGGGCGACGTCGTGGGTGAGATCGAGGTCTGCGAGGTGAGCGCCGTGCTCGGTGCGCACGTGGGCCCCGGGCTGCTCGCCGTGGTCGTCGCCGACACCTGAGCCACCCCCAGGTAGGGGCCTGGCCCGCGACTGCGGCAGGACGCGGTGGTCCGGCCGTCGCGGCCCCGCCCGACCCCTAGCGTGCCGCCATGACCGCGCGCCCCGACGACCCCGCCCGTGGACGCCTGCTCAGCCTGGTGCCCGCACCGCCGACCGACCCCGCACTGCCGACCGACCCCGCACTGCCGACGGACCCCGCACTGCCGACTGACCCTGCGCCGGCCTGGGTGCCGCGCGACCGCCGACCTCGAGCGGTGCTGCCCCCGGACAGCCGTGCGGCGCTCCCGGACGGTCGTGCGCTGCCCCCGACCACCCGTGCGCTGCCCCCGACCACCCGTGCGCTGCCCCCGACCACCAGTGCGCTGGCCCCGACCACCGGTGCGCTGCCTGCGGACAGCGGTGCGGCGCCCCCGAGCGTCGGCGCCGCGGGTGCGGCGGGCGACCCTGCCGGTCCCGACGTCGACGACCTCTCCGACCGGTGGCGGGTCGGGGCCCTTGCCCGCGTGGGCGGCCTGTACTCGGACGCCTACGGGCACCCGCTCGCGCACGGAGCAGCTCCACGGGGCCGCTGGGCCGTGCCGGTGCGCGTGGCCCTCGGTGCGGCCCTCGCTGTCCTACTCATCGGCGGCGCCGTGGCCGCGCACGCGCTGTCGGCGCCGCCCGCCCCGCAGGTCGCCGAGCCCCTGCCCGAGGTCGCCGGGCCGGACGGCAGCGGCAGCCCGGCCGACCCTGCCCCGGCGACCTCCGGGGAGGGGTCGTCTGCCGCGGTGCCCGCGGGGGTGGCGGCGGTCGAGGCCACCCCCGCGGCGGTGCTCGTGGTGCACGTCGTGGGCCAGGTCGTGTCGCCCGGGGTCGTCCGGCTCGCGGCCGGCTCGCGCGTGACCGACGCGGTGGCCGCGGCCGGAGGGGCGACCGAGACCGCCGACCTCGCGGCCCTCAACCTCGCGCGGGTGCTCGTGGACGGCGAGCAGGTGCTCGTGCCCCGACCCGGGGAGTCACCGGTCCCGGCGCCCGGTGCGTCCGCTGCCGCCGCCTCGGGCCAGGGCGCGTCGGCGTCGCTCGACCTCAACACGGCTGACGTCGCGGCCCTCGACGCGCTGCCAGGAATCGGTCCGGTGCTCGCCGAGCGCATCGTGGCGTGGCGTACCGAGCACGGCCGGTTCACGGACGTCGAGGAGCTGGGGGAGGTCTCTGGCATCGGGCCGACGGTCCTGGACCGGCTGCGTCCGCTCGTGCGGGTGTGACCGTGCACCCGCCGCTCGATCTGCGCCTCGTCCCCGCGGCGCTCGCCGCGTGGGCCGGCGCGGCGCTGCTGGTGAGTCTCCCGGTGCGGCTCGAGGTGGCCGCGGCCGCCGTCGCCGGTGGGGGAGCGCTCCTCGCGCTGGCGGTGCCGCGTGTGCGCTCGGCGCGCGTCGCGGGACAGGTCGTGCTGGTCGGCCTGGTGCTCGCGACGGTGCTGGCGGCCGGTGCCGTGCAGCTCGGGGTGCGGGCGCGGGGCGGGATCGCGGACCTGGCGCGCGAGCGGGCGAGCGTCCACGTCGAGGGGACGGTGCACACCGCGCCCGTGCTGCTGCGCAGCGCGTGGCCCGGTGCCGCACCCCGGTACCGCACGGTGCTCGACGTCGGCGTCGTGCAGGCCCGGGGTGCGACCGCCACGACCGCGGCCCCGCTGGTCGTGGTGGGCCCGGCATCCTGGGCCGATGCCGCGGTGGGGCAGCGCGTCGCCGTCGCGGGACGGCTCGCGGCGTCCGATGCCGGGGGCCGGGCCGTGGCGGTCCTGCTCACGTCGTCCCCGCCTGACCCCGTCGCGCGGGCACCGGCCCTGCTGCGGGGCACCGCACGGATCCGCGCGGGACTGGTCGAGGTGGCCGCCGGGCTGCCCGGCGACGCGGGCGCGCTGCTGCCGGGCGTCGCGGTCGGCGACACCTCGGCGCTGCCCACCGACCTGGCCGACGCGATGCGGGCCGCCGGGCTGACGCACCTCACCGCCGTCTCGGGTGCGCACTTCTCGCTCGTCGGCGCGGTCGTGCTCGCGGGCACGGCGCTGCTCGGGGCTCCCCGCGTCGTGCGGGTCGTCGTCACAGCCACCGTGCTCGTGGGGTTCGTCGTCCTCGTCCAGCCGGGGCCGAGCGTGCTGCGGGCCGCCGCGACGGGGGCCGTGGGGCTCGTCGGGCTCGCCGTCGGCCGACCGGCCCGTGCGCTGCCGGCCCTCGCGACGGCGGTCGTCGTGCTGCTCGTGGTGGACCCGTGGCTCGCGCGCGAGGTGGGCTTCGCGCTGTCGGTGCTGGCGACCGCGGGCCTCGTGCTGCTGGCAGGCCCCCTGGCGGCCCGGTGGTCGCGGCACGGGCGCACGACGGCGGCCCACGCGCTCGCGGCGCCGTTCGCCGCGCAGAGCCTGTGT
The DNA here is from genome assembly GCF_044392165.1 of Cellulomonas sp. P22. NCBI lineage: Bacteria > Bacillati > Actinomycetota > Actinomycetes > Micrococcales > Cellulomonadaceae > Cellulomonas > Cellulomonas sp. P22. The sequence continues at coordinate 114,945 of NZ_JBISBW010000003.1, read as the reverse complement.
GCGCCCGTGCTGCTGCTGCTGACCCCGAGCGTGAGCGCGTACGCCGTGCCGGCCAACCTGCTCGTCGCCCCGGTGGTGGCACCGACCACGGTGCTCGGCCTGGCGGCAGCGCTGGTGGCCCCGGCCTGGACCCAGGGCGCGACAGTGCTCGCATGGGCCGCGGGGGCGGGGTGCTGGTGGATCGGCGCGGTGGCACGCGTGACCGAGCGGCTGCCCGGCTCGCGGGTCGCCTGGGTGGGTGGACCCGTCGGCGCGCTCCTGCTCGCGCTCGCGACGCTGGCCCTGCTCGTGCTGCTGCTGCGGGCACCGTCGCGCACCACGACGTGGGCGGCCGGGTCGGAACCTGCGGGTGCGGCCCGCGCCACAGTCGCCGAGGGCACGGCACGTCGGCGGTCCGTGGCAGGCTGGACCCGTGCCTCCTTCTCAGCGTGCGACCGGCAAGAGCTCCCGTGGCGGGGGCGCATCGACGGGCATCGCGTGGGACGAGGCCGAGCTGGCCCCGGTGGTGCTCGTGGCGGGGGCTGAGGGTCTGCTCGCCGAGCGTGCGGTCGAGCGGCTCGTGGGGCTGGCCCGGGCACGGGACGCGGGCGTCGAGGTCACGACCCTCGACGCGGCGCTCTACGGCACCGGCGTGCTGGGCGTCGTCACGAGCCCGTCGCTCTTCGGCGAGGACCGCGTGGTCGTGGTCGAGGGCGTCGAGCGGACCGTCGACGAGCTCATCACCGACACCCTCGCGTACCTCGAGGCCCCGCAGGACGACGTGGTGCTCGTGCTGCGGCACGGTGGCGGCCAGCGCGGCAAGCGCCTGCTCGACGCGGTCCGCGCGTCGGGCGCGCCCGTCGTCTCGTGCGAGCCGCTCAAGAAGGACTCCGACAAGACCGCGTTCGTGACGGCCGAGCTCCGGCGCGCCGGGCGCCGAGCCGATGCCCGCGCGGTGCGGGCGCTGGTCGACGCGGTCGGCAGCGACCTGCGCGAGCTGGCCGCCGCGTGCGCACAGCTCGCGGCCGACACCACCGGGGTGATCGGTGCCGAGGTCGTCGAGCGCTACTACGGCGGGCGGATCGAGGCCACGGGCTTCCGGGTCGCCGACGCCGCGGTCGACGGCGACGCGGGGCAGGCGGTGGCCCTGTTGCGGCACGCCCTTGCGACCGGTGTCGACCCGGTGCCCGTCGTCGCTGCGCTCGCGATGAAGCTGCGCACGCTCGCCAAGGTCGCCGCGACGCGCGGCCGGGGCTCGGCCGCGGTGCGGGACCTTCAGCTGGCCCCGTGGCAGGTGGACCGTGCGCTCAAGGACCTGTCGCGCTGGACGCCAGAGGGCCTGGCCGAGGCGATCAGCGCCGTCGCGCAGGCCGACGCCGAGGTCAAGGGCGCGAGCCGCGACCCCCAGTTCGCCGTCGAGCGCGCGGTGCTGCGGGTCGCCTCAGCCGGCGCGCGGTGACGGCACGGCCCCTCGGCCGAGCAGCGTGGCTGCCGCGAACAGGTGGCCCTGGAACAGATGGAAACCCGCCTCGACGCAGCGGTCTCGGTCGGACCGGTCCTCGACCCGCTCGGCCACGAGCAGCGCTCCGCACCGACCAGCGGTCCGCACGAGCGCCGTCCCCTGGTGCAAGAGGTCGCGGAAGTCGATCTTGACGTAGTCGGCGTAGGGGAGCAGCGGCAGCTGGGACGGGCTCGCGGTGAAGTCGTCGAGCGCGATGCGGAACCCCTCGGCGTGCAGCCGCGCGACGCCGGCGACGACGGCGCGGTCGGCGACCACCGACTCGACCACCTCGAGCACCAGCCGAGCCGGGTCGGCCGGCAGCGGCAGGTCACCCACCAGGTACGAACGGGTGATGTTCACGAAAGCCAGGTGCGCCCCGGCGACCTGGTCGACGCCGTCGCGGAACACCGACTCGAGCACGAGCCCTGTCGCGTGGTCCTGGAGAGCCGGTGGCCAGGTGTCGACGCGGACGGCGGGCCGGGCGTGCGACCGGTACAGGAATTCGAAGCCGTGCGTCCTGCCGGCGGCGGTGACGATGGGCTGACGACCGAGCAGTCGCTGCCGTGCGGTCGGGGTCGGGTGGGAGGGGGCGCCGACGAGCACCTGACTCAGCCCGGGGACGGACTCAGGGAGCAGACCTGTCACTCTCGAGGAGAGCGGGGTCACGGCCGCCGATGACGCGGGACGGGCTCTCTTCACCCGAACGGCTCAACCGAGCTGGCGTGCGAGGCCTGCGGCCGACCGGTCGACGACCGTGGCCTGTTCGAGCAGGTTGCCTTGGAAGAGGTCGAAACCGAGGTCACGGCTGTGACTGAGCAGCCAGTGCTCCTCGACGAACTCGGCCACGAGGAGCGCTCCGTACGAGCGTGCGAGCTCGACCACGGGCTGACCCTCGACGTCGAGGTCACGCACGTCGATCTTGACGAAGTCGGCGTGGGGGAGGAGCAGGCGCTGACCCGGTCGGCTGACGAACCCCGGGATCGCGATCCGGTAGCCGCGTTCGCGCAGCCTGCGCACCCCGGCGAGCACCTCGGGGGTGATCTCGACGTGGTCGGCCACCTCGATCACGAGCCGGTCGGGCCGTGCGGGCACGGGCAGGTCGCCCACCAGGTAGCTGCGCGGCATGCGCACGAAGAGCCATCGCCCGTGCGCGGCCTGCTCGAGGTCCGCGCGTCCGAAGGTCGCCCGCAGCACGTGCCCGGTCGCGCGCTCGTGCTGGAGCGCGCTCCAGGCGCTGGCTGCCGCGTGGTCGGTCCCTGGGGCGCGGAACGAGAACTCGTAGCCGAACGGCCGCATCCGTCGCGTGAAGATGCCCTGCCGGCCGACGAGCACCTGCTCGCGGGCCACGTGGCGTGCCCACGCGCTCTGGAGATCGGCGGGGAACGCCTCGTCGACTGCAGCCTGGAGCAGGGCTGCTGCGCGCTCGTCGTCTGTCATGAACACCATGACAGCATATACACGGGCCCATGACACTCGCCCTTCCGCGTGACATGGCGAGCATCGCGAGCGCCGTGAGGTGCGGGGGTGACGTGAGCGGTACAGCCGAACGGGGTGGACTTCTCCCCGGACGGCCTAATGTGCTGGATCTCGACGAGGTGTTCCGTCATCATACCCTTGACAGCAAGTCACCCCACTGTGACAGGAGATACCCCGTGACCCGCTTCCTGAAGGCCGCGTCCGCCATCGCCCTCGCCTCGCTCCTCACCGTCGGACTGTCGGTCACCGCGACCGCAGGTGGCAGCGGCGTGTCGCCGCTCGGCTCGACGGGGTGCTGCCGCCTGATCCAGTGATTGCGCCGCGCCGCTGAGGCAGACGAGGCCGCACGTCGTTCGTCCGAGGGGTGCCGACCATGGGTCGGCACCCCTCGGCGTCTGCCGCCGGCTGCCAGATGTCCCCCGAACGAGGGCAGACTTGCGCCAGGGGTCACAGGTAGAGTCATCATCTATGACCAAGATCGCTGACCGGGTGCGCCAGGCACGGCTCGCTGCAGGTCTCTCGCAGACAGCCCTCGCAGGCGATGCCTTCTCGCCCAGCTACATCTCGCTGATCGAGGCGGGCAGGCGTGAGCCGACCGACGCGGCGCTGGCGGTCCTCGCCACGCGGCTGGGTTCCACCGTCGAGTACCTCAAGCACGGCGACGACGGACCCAACGAGGCGCGCACGCGTCTGGAGATCGACTACGCGAAGCTCGAGCTGACGTCGGGCGAGCCCGCGGCCGCCAAGGTGCGCCTCGAGAGGCTCGACCTCGATGCCGTGACGCACGCCCTGCGTGTGGACGGGCTGCTGACGCTCGCGCGGGCGAACGAGTCGCTCGGCGCCCTCGAGGACGCCGTCGGGATCCTCGAGCCGTTGCTCGTCGACGCCCGGTCGCGGGGGCACCACCTGGACGCCGCGATCGTTGCGACCGGTCTCGTGGCCTCCTACCTCGAGGCCGGCGACCTGCACCGCAGCGTCGAGGTCGGCGAGAGGACGCTGCGCGACCTCGACAGCGCTCTGCTCACGGGCACCGACGAGTACCTGCGGCTGGCCTCGACCGTGCTGTGGGCCTACGTCGAGCGCGGCGACCTGCTCTACGCGACGCACCGCGCCTCGGAGCTCATCCGGCAGGCGGAGGCGCTCGGCAGCCCGCGAGGGCGCGGCAGTGTCTACTGGAACGCCGCTGTCGTGGCCGAGCACCGTCGGGACTACGAGCTCGCCCAGCGGTACACCGAGCGGGCACTGGCCCTGCTGGGCGAGGGTGGCGAGGGCCGCGACCTGCCGCGTCTGCGGCTCAACTACGCGTCGCTGCTGGTGCACAGCGAGCCGCCCGAGCCCCACGAGGCGCTGCGTCAGCTCGACCGGGCGATCCCGTACCTGGTCGCGGGGGGTTCCGAGATCGAGCTCTCACGCGTCGACGTGCTGCGTTCGCGCGCGCACCTGGTGCTGCACGACCCGATCCTGGCCGAGGCGTGCGCCCGGGACGCCCTGGCCCGGCTCGGTGAGCAGCCGCGCCTCGAGACGGCCGTCGCGCACCTCGCTCTGGGTGACGCGCTGCACGCCCGAGGTGATGTCGAGGGTGCGTCCAAGGCGCACGGCTGGGCGGCGGACATGCTCGGCATGATGTCCGCCAACCGGCAGTCGGCCGCGGCCTGGCGGCAGCTCGGTGACCGCTTCCTGGGCACCGGGGACATCGCCGGCGCCGCGCACGCGTTCGACCGCGCACTCCGCGAGGCGGGCATCCGACCCGCCGTCCCGGCAGTCCTGCGGGAGGTGTGGAGCGCCGAGGTGTAGGCCTCGGCGCGACCCGCCGGACATGGCGAAGGCGTCACCCCGCAGGGGGGGTGACGCCTTCGTTGTCCCTTGTCTCGCTCGGTCAGAGCGAGGCGACCGCCTTCGCGAGCGCGGACTTCTTGTTGGCAGCCTGGTTGGCGTGGATGACGCCCTTCGAGACTGCCTTGTCGAGCTTGCGCGACGCGGACACGAGGGCGACCGAAGCGGCCTCCTTGTCGCCACCGGCGACGGCCTCGCGGACGCGACGCACGTGCGTCTTGAGCTCCGACTTGACGGCCTTGTTGCGAAGGCGCGCCTTCTCGTTGGTGCCGATGCGCTTGATCTGAGACTTGATGTTCGCCACGTGTGGACTTTCTGGTGTGTTCGCCTGAGCGATCGATGAGGTCGTAGAGGGCTTGTCCAGCACCGGGACTTGGGCGTGGGGATACCCGCGGAGAGGAGCTGGACGAGTGCCCGCCGACCTGGGCGGACACGCGAAGAGACATCATAGCAGCCCAGCTGGCGCTCACAGGGATCGAACAACCGCCTCGAAGCGGGCGCGGTCCAGGACAGCCCCCTCGCGGCGGACCGCGGCCGGGTCGATCCGCAGCACCCGGTCCAGACGGACCTCGCTCGGCCGGCAGCGCGGGTCCCAGCCGCCGGTCCCGATGTCAGTCCAGCGTCGCCCGTGCCGCGCCTCGTCGGCCGCGTCCCGGTCGTGGTCCTTGCTCGTGAGCATGAGGGCGAGGAGCCAGGCCCCGTCCCGCCCGACGACGAGCACAGGCCGGTCCTTGCCGCGCGAAGGGTCGTCCTCGAAGGGCACCCACGTCCAGACGACCTCGCCCGGGTCGGCCGCACCGTCCAGGTCGGGGGAGTACTCGACGCGCACGGTGCCGGTGAAGTCGCCCGGGTAGGCCACCCCGACCGCCGCAGGTTCGCGGACGGCGCGTCCGGGGGCGGGGGACGCGGGTGGGCGGGCGGCGACGGTGCCCGCCCGCCGCCATGAACCCCCCAGGGCCGACCGGACCGCGCGAGCCCATCTGCTGATCGCCATGCGCACACCCTAGGAGCGGGTGCCCCGTCACACGCACGTCACACGAGGGAGGTAGGTTCCGGGCATGGCGGACCTGTTCGACGACTACCCCGCGGGTGCCGCGTGGGACGAGATGCTCGACGGAGCCACTGTGCGCCCGGCGTACGAGCACCTGCACGCGGCTCTCGCGCAGCTCTCGGCCGAGGACCTGCGTGCCCGGGCCGACACGCTCGCGCGGTCCTACCTCGCCCAGGGCGTCACGTTCGACCTCGCGGGCGAGGAGCGCCCGTTCCCGCTCGACGTCGCCCCCCGCGTGCTCACGGGCCAGGAGTGGGACCACGTCGCCCCGGGCGTCGCGCAGCGCGTGCGGGCCCTCGAGGCGTTCCTCGCGGACGTGTACGGGCCGCAGAAGGCCGTGGCCGACGGGGTGGTCCCGCGCGGGCTCGTGGTCTCCTCGACGCACTTCCACCGCGCGGCGCGGGGCATCCAGCCCCCGAACGGCGTGCGGGTGCACGTCTCGGGCATCGACCTGGTGCGGGACGAGGCCGGCGACTTCCGGGTGCTCGAGGACAACGTGCGCGTGCCCAGCGGCGTGAGCTACGTGCTGTCCAACCGCCGGGCGATGGCCCGCACGTTCCCCGAGCTGTTCGCGACGCTGCGCATCCGGCCCGTCCAGGACTACCCGCGCCGGCTGCTCGCCGCGCTCACCGCGGCCGCGCCGTCGGGCGTCGACGACCCGACCGTCGTGGTGCTCACCCCGGGCGTGCACAACAGCGCGTACTTCGAGCACACTGTGCTCGCGCGGACCATGGGCGTCGAGCTCGTCGAGGGCCGCGACCTGTTCTGCGCCGGAGGTCGGGTGTGGATGCGCACGACCCAGGGGCGACGACGGGTCGACGTGATCTACCGCCGGGTCGACGACGACTACCTCGACCCGGTCGTGTTCCGCTCGGACTCCCAGCTCGGCAGCCCCGGCCTCATGATGTGCGCCCGGGCGGGCACCGTGACGATCGCCAACGCGGTGGGCAACGGCGTCGCGGACGACAAGCTCGTGTACACCTACCTGCCCGACCTCATCCGCTACCACCTGGGCGAGGAGCCGCTGCTCCCGAACGTCGACACGTGGCGGCTCGAGGACCCGGGCGCGCTCGAGGAGGTGCTGGACCGGCTCGACGAGCTCGTGGTCAAGCCCGTCGACGGCTCGGGCGGGAAGGGGCTGGTGGTCGGGCCCCAGGCGAGCCGTCGCGAGCTCGACGCGCTGCGGACCCGGCTCGTGGCCGATCCGCGCGGCTGGATCGCGCAGCCCGTGGTGCAGCTCTCGACCGTGCCGACCCTGGTCGGCGACAGCCTGCGCCCGCGGCACGTCGACCTGCGGCCGTTCGCGGTCAACGACGGCGAGCAGGTGTGGGTGCTGCCCGGCGGTCTGACGCGGGTGGCGCTGCCCGAGGGGCAGCTCGTGGTCAACAGCTCCCAGGGCGGCGGGTCGAAGGACACCTGGGTGCTGGGCGCGGCGGATCCCCGACGCGGCGCCGACCCGCTCGGCGGGCAGGCCGGTCAGCCGCACGCGGTGCAGGTCTCGTCGTCGGTGCCCATCGACGCGAACCCCACCGACGAGCTCACCGCGCAGGTCATGCAGCAGCAGCAGTCGCGGACGCTCGAGACGGAGGTGGGCAGGTGCTGAGCCGGATCGCGGAGTCGCTGTTCTGGATCGGGCGCTACGTCGAGCGTGCGGACGACACCGCACGCCTGCTCGACGTGCACCTGCAGTCCCTGCTCGAGGACCCGTGGTCCGAGGAGGACCTCTCGTGCCGCTCGCTGCTGTCCGTGATGGACCGGCCGCTGCCCGTCGCCGGCCTCCCCGTGGGCCGCGAGCAGGTGCTCGAGGTGCTCGCGTACGACCGTCGGGCCCCCGCGTCGATCGCCGGCGCGCTCGCCGCGGCCCGGGAGAACGCGCGGCGCGCGCGGGAGACGGTCTCGACCGAGCTGTGGGAGTGCCTCAACACGACGTGGAACCAGCTGCCCGCCCAGGTGCGCCCGGGCCGCCCGCACGACTACTTCACGTGGGTGCGCGAGCGTGCGGCGATCGTCGCGGGGCTCGTGGACTCGGTGACCTCGCGCGACGACACGTGGCAGTTCATGGTGCTGGGCCGCTCGCTCGAGCGCGCCGACATGACCGCACGGCTGCTCACGACCCGCGCTCTCGCGGGCTCGTCCGGGCCGGGCTGGACCACGCTGCTGCGCTCGTGCGGCGCGCACGAGGCCTACCTGCGCACGTACCGGGGGATCGCCTCCGACGAGCGTGCGGCGGGCTTCCTGCTGCTCGACCGCCTGTTCCCGCGCTCGGTCGTGCACGCGATCGGGCAGGCAGAGGCGTGCCTCGCGGCCCTCGAACCGGTCGCCGACCGGTCCGCGGTCGACGACGCGCGCCGGCACCTCGGGCTGGCCCGCATGAGCCTCGAGTACCGCCCGCTCGTCGACGTGCTCGACGAGCTGCCCGCCGAGATGGAGCGCGTGCAGCGCGCCTGCTCGGCCGCGAGCGACGCGATCCGTGGGCGCTACTTCCCGTCGGGGCACGTCACGACCTGGGTGGGGGAGCTGCTGTGAGCCGGCTGCACGTGGTGCACACGACGTCGTTCCGGTACGCGTCGCCGGTCACGGCCTCGTACAACGAGGCCCGCATGACCCCGCTGACGCAGCCCGGCCAGACCGTGCTCGAGTCGCGGCTCGACATCCGCCCCTCGACGTGGGCGGCCGAGTACCGGGACTACTGGGGGACCGCCGTGACGGCCTTCGAGGTGCTGACCCCCCACGAGGAGCTCGAGCTGACGGCCGAGCACCGCATCGAGGTGTCCGAGCGTCCCGCGCCGCGGCCGTCGTGCGGCTGGGACACGCTCGCCGCCCCCGACCTGCGCGACCGGCTCGCGGAGTTCCTCGCCGACACCCCCACGACCCTGGTCCCGGCGGAGGTCGTCGAGCTCGCGACCCGCGCCCGGCACGGCCTGGAACCGGTCGACGCGGCCGTGGCGATCTGCGCAGCGCTGCGCGACGAGGTCGAGTACGTGCCCGGGACGACAGCGGTGCACACCCCGGCGAGCGAGGCGTGGGCCGCGCGCTCCGGAGTGTGCCAGGACGTGGCCCACCTGGCCGCGGGTGCGCTGCGCAGCGCCGGCATCCCCGCGCGCTACGTCTCGGGGTACCTCTACCCGCGGGGCGACGGCGCCGTGGGCGAGAGCCTGGTCGGCGAGTCGCACGCGTGGGTCGAGTGGTGGGCCGGGGACTGGTTCCCGTACGACCCCACGAACCGCACCCCGGCCGGAGAGCACCACGTGGTGCTCGCGAGGGGACGCTCGTACGACGACGTGCCGCCGCTGCGGGGGATCTACGCGGGGGCGAGCACCGAGGACCTCGACGTGCAGGTCCGCATCACACGCGAGTCCTGAGCGCGGCGCGGCGCCCGGTCTCGGACGCCGCCGGCGCGGTCGCCCCCGTCTCGACGGCCGACTCGGGCACGGGGTGCCCGAAGAGCCAGCCCTGACCGTGCGTCCAGCCGTGCGCGAGCGCGAGCACGCGCTGCTCCTCGGTCTCGATGCCCTCGACCACACCGTGGCTCGAGAGCGAGTCGACGAGTGCCGCTATCGCGACGCTGATCCGGTCGCACGCCGCGCCGTCGCCCAGCCGCACAGTGAACGACCGGTCGAGCTTGAGCCCCTGGATGGGTGCCGACAGGACCGAGGACAGCGCCGAGTAGCCCGTGCCGAAGTCGTCGAGCACCAGCACCACGCCGAGCTCGGTGAGGGCCTGCAGGTCCGAGAGGGCGTGGTCGGTGGCCTGCAGCACACCGCTCTCGGTGATCTCGATGCCCAGCCGCTCGCCGGACACGCCCGACGTCGCGAGGGCGTTCGCCACGGTCTCCGAGAGCGTCCCGGCACAGTCCCCGACGCGACCGATCTGGCGCGGCGAGACGTTGACGTAGACGCGGCCCGGCAGGTCGGGGTGACGTGCGAGGAACGCCACGGCCTCACGGACGACCCACGCGCCGAGCCCCACGATCAGGTCCGTGTCCTCGCACACCTGGATGAACTCGCCCGGGAGCAGCAGGCCACGTTCGGGGTGCTGCCAGCGCACGAGCGCCTCGTGGGCGACGACCTCGCCGCCGCTGAGCTCGACGATGGGCTGGTAGTGCAGCACGAAGTCGCCCCGCTGCACCGCGCCGCGCAGCTCCGCCTCGACCGAGATGCGGTGCAGGGCGTCGCGTCGGTACACGTCGCGGTAGACCTCCCAGCGCGAGCTGCCGGCCTGCTTGGCGACGTACAGCGCCGTGTCGGCGTCGCGCAGCACCCGTTCGGCGTCACGCGAGCCGTCGTTCACCGTGAGCCCGGCGCTGAGCCGCGGCACCACGTCGTGCCCGCCCACGTGCAGGGGTGACTCGACAGCGCTGAGCACAGCGTCGAGCAGCTCGCCCGCGTGCTCGGCCGAGGCGACCTGCTCGAAGACGACCACGAACTCGTCCCCGCCCACCCGGGCCACGGTGTCGCCGGGGCGCACTGCCGAGCGCATCCGGTCGGCCACGACCCGCAGCATCAGGTCGCCCGCGTCGTGGCCCAGCGAGTCGTTGATGCGCTTGAAGTCGTCGAGGTCGGCGAAGGCCACCGCGACGAGCTCGTCGGAGCGCACGTGCTGCTGGAGCGCGTGCGCGAGCCTGTCGAGCATCAGGCGCCGGTTCGCCAGGCCGGTCAGCTGGTCGTAGAGGGCGCGCCACTCGAGGAGGTCCTGCGCCCGGCGGATCGCCGTGACGTCCTCGACCTGCAGCAGCAGCTGCTCGGGGATGCCGTGCTCGTCGCGGACCAGCGAGACGGTGAGCCGGGTCTGCAGCAGCGCGCCCGTCGCGGCCACGAACCGCTTGTCGACGTGGCACGACGTGGCCGAGCCGTCGAGCAGGCGGGCGACGCCCTCGTGGCCGTTGGCCCGGTCGTCGGGGTGCGAGAGGTCGTCGGGGTTGCGGCCCACCAGCTCGGCGCGGGTCATGAGGAACGCGTGGGCGAGCGCACGGTTGGCCTGCGTGATGCGGCCGTCGAGCCCGAGGAGCGCCATGCCGATGGGCGAGTGGTCGAACGCCACCCGGAAGAGCTCCTGGTCGCGGTGCGGATCGCCGTCCGGCGCCATCGCGGCCGTCTGCGGCGTCGCGTCGTGGGGCAGCGCTGGCGAGCCCTCGGGGGACCGCGGCACGGTGGTGTCGGGCGTCAGGGCATCGCCGGGCTGTTCCTCAGGGATCACGATCTTGCTATCGGTCGTTGTACCCAGGACATGAAGGCTTGCACGTGCTGGTCCTCGGCGGTCGGACGTGACCGGTCCCGACCCGGGAGCATGCCGCACGGTTGGCATGGGACGATGGTCTCCGCCGTCCACCGTCCACCTCGAAGCCGGAGTGCACCCGTCTTGTCCCCGATCCCGAGCGCAGCGAGCATGCAGCGCATCCAGCCCGCCGCGACACCGCCCGAGCTGCTGCGCAACTTCTGCATCATCGCGCACATCGACCACGGCAAGTCGACGCTGGCCGACCGCATGCTCCAGCTCACCGGCGTCGTCGACTCCCGCGCGATGCGCGCGCAGTACCTCGACCGCATGGACATCGAGCGCGAGCGCGGCATCACCATCAAGTCGCAGGCCGTGCGGATGCCGTGGGGCGTCGAGGACGCGTCGGGCACGCTCACGCCGTACGCGCTGAACATGATCGACACCCCCGGCCACGTCGACTTCACGTACGAGGTCTCGCGCTCGCTCGCGGCGTGCGAGGGGGCGGTGCTGCTGGTCGACGCCGCGCAGGGCATCGAGGCGCAGACCCTCGCCAACCTGTACCTGGCGATGGAGAACGACCTCGAGATCATCCCGGTGCTCAACAAGATCGACCTGCCGGCCGCGCAGCCCGAGAAGTACGCCGAGGAGATCGCCGGCCTGGTCGGCTGCGACCCTGCCGACGTGCTGAAGGTCTCGGGCAAGACGGGCGTGGGGGTCACCGAGCTGCTCGACCGCATCGTCGAGCGGGTGCCCGCGCCGCAGGGCGACGCCGACGCACCGGCCCGCGCGATGATCTTCGACTCGGTGTACGACACCTACCGGGGCGTCGTGACGTACGTGCGCGTCGTCGACGGCCACCTCAGCCCCCGCGAGCGGGTCATCATGATGTCGACCCGCGCCGCGCACGAGCTGCTCGAGATCGGCGTGACGTCACCCGAGCCGCAGCCCACCAAGGGCCTGGGCGTCGGCGAGGTCGGGTACCTCATCACGGGCGTCAAGGACGTGCGGCAGTCGAAGGTCGGCGACACGGTCACGAACTTCGCGAAGCCTGCCTCGGAGTCGCTCGGCGGCTACTCGGACCCCAAGCCCATGGTGTTCTCGGGCCTGTACCCGATCGACGGCTCGGACTACCCGGTGCTGCGCGACGCGCTCGACAAGCTGAAGCTCAACGACGCGGCGCTCGTCTACGAGCCCGAGACGTCGGTCGCGCTCGGCTTCGGCTTCCGCGTCGGCTACCTGGGCCTGCTGCACCTCGAGATCGTGCGCGAGCGGCTCGAGCGCGAGTTCGACCTCGACCTCATCTCGACCGCGCCCAACGTCATCTACGACGTGACGATGGAGGACCGCTCGGTCATCACCGTCACGAACCCGAGCGAGTTCCCGGGCGGCAAGATCCTCGAGGTGCGCGAGCCCGTGGTGCGCGCCACGATCCTGGCCCCGGCCGAGTACATCGGCGCGATCATGGAGCTGTGCCAGCAGCGCCGCGGCGACCTGCAGGGCATGGACTACCTCTCGGCCGAGCGGGTCGAGATGCGCTACCAGCTGCCGCTCGCCGAGATCGTCTTCGACTTCTTCGACCAGCTCAAGTCGAAGACCCGCGGCTACGCGTCGCTCGACTACGAGGTCAACGGCGAGCAGGCGGCCGCGCTGGTCAAGGTCGACATCCTGCTCCAGGGCGAGCAGGTCGACGCGTTCAGCGCGATCGTGCACAAGGACAAGGCCTACGCCTACGGCGTGATGATGACGGGCAAGCTCAAGGACCTGATCCCGCGCCAGCAGTTCGAGGTGCCGATCCAGGCAGCCGTGGGCGCCCGCGTCATCGCCCGCGAGACGATCCGCGCGATGCGCAAGGACGTCCTGGCCAAGTGCTACGGCGGCGACATCTCGCGCAAGCGCAAGCTCCTCGAGAAGCAGAAGGAGGGCAAGAAGCGCATGAAGACGATCGGCCGCGTGGACGTGCCCCAGGAGGCCTTCATCGCGGCGCTGACCTCGGAGCAGACCGAGACGAAGGACAAGGCGAAGAAGTGATGTCGCGTGCCTCCCGCTCTGCCTGACGGCGAGGTCGCCCCCGACGACGGCTCCCTGCCGGCCTCCGCGGCCGAGGGCGCCGGCGCGCGAGCGTTCGGGGTGTACCTGCACGTCCCGTTCTGCACGGTGCGCTGCGGGTACTGCGACTTCAACACCTACACCGCGGTCGAGCTCGGCGGCGGTGCGAGCCAGGCGTCCTACGCCGACACGGCGCTGCGCGAGATCGACCTGGGCGGACGCGTGCTGCGTGAGGCGGGCCTGCCCGAGCGGGCCGCGTCGACCGTGTTCGTCGGCGGGGGCACCCCGACCGTGCTGCCCCCGGGCGACCTGGCCCGCCTGCTCGAGGGCGTTCGCGCGACGTGGGGCCTGGCCCCCGGCGCCGAGGTCACGACCGAGGCGAACCCCGATTCGGTGACCCCCGCCTCGCTCGCCGAGCTCGCCCGGGCGGGCTTCACCCGCGTCTCGTTCGGCATGCAGTCCGCGGTGCCGCACGTGCTCGCGACCCTCGAGCGCACGCACGACCCCGCGCGCATCCCCGACGTGGTGCGCTGGGCCCGCGACGCCGGGCTGCAGGTCTCGCTCGACCTCATCTACGGCACGCCGGGGGAGTCGCTCGACGACTGGCGCACGAGCCTCGACGTGGCGCTCGCGACCGGGGTCGACCACGTCTCGGCGTACGCCCTGGTCGTCGAGCAGGGCACGAAGATGGCCGCCCAGGTGCGCCGCGGGACCATCAGCCTGCCGTCCGAGGACGACCAGGCCGCGAAGTACGAGCTCGCGGACGAGGCCCTGACCGCGGCGGGCCTGCACTGGTACGAGGTGAGCAACTGGGCGCGCACGGACGCCGACCGGTGCCGGCACAACCTGGCCTACTGGCGCGGCGACGACTGGTGGGGCGTGGGCCCCGGAGCGCACAGCCACGTGGGCGGGGTGCGCTGGTGGAACGTCAAGCACCCGCGGGCGTACGCCGACCGGCTCGGTGCGGGGCTCAGCCCGGCCGCCGGACGCGAGGTCGTCGTCGGCGAGTCGGCGCAGCTCGAGCGCGTCATGCTCGGCGTGCGGCTCGCCGAGGGGCTGCCCGTCGGCGAGCTGAGCCCGACCACCCGGCCGGTGGTCGCGGGCCTGGTCGCTGACGGCCTGCTCGACGGGCGCGCCGCGCTCGGCGTGGACGGCACGCGGCGTGCTGTGCTCACGCGGCGCGGACGGCTGCTGGCCGACGCGGTGGTCCGGGCGCTCACCGACTGACGCCCGGTTCGCGGACGCACGCAGGCCCCGACCGGACGGTCGGGGCCTGCGTCGCTCGGTGCGCGGGACTTCTCAGTGGACCAGTCGCAGGCAGAGCGGGTACCGGTACCACTCGTACCGGCTGGACGCGACAGCCGCGAGGATCGCGAGCACGAGGTTGGCGATGCCGATGGCCCCGAGGACCGGGAACGCGAAGCCCAACGTCACGGCCGTCAGGACACCCCCTGCGAGGTTGGCGATCATCACGGTGATCTGGAAGTTGAGCGCCTCCTTGGCCTGGTCCTCGAGGTACGGACCACGACCCTTGAAGACGAGCCACACCACGAGCGGCACGACGAAGCTGACGAGCACGCCGCCCAGGTGCGAGACGATCGCCCAGGTGCGCTCCTCGTCGGGCCGCAGCGGCGGCGGGCCGGCGTACATCGGCTGGGGCGCGAACCCCTCCGGGCCGGTCATCGGACGAGCTCGAGCGAGAACGGGTAGCGGTAACGGTCGCCGCGCTGCACGGCGACGAACGCGAGGATCGAGAGCACGATGCTCACGATCCCGATCGCGGCCTGCGCGATGTGACCCACCCAACCGAGGAACGGGATCTGCTCGACGACCAGGCAGACCACCACGCCGATGAGCAGCGTGAGCTGGAAGTTGAGCGCGACCTTGGCCTCCTGGGCCACGTGCCCGCTGCGGTCGCGGTACACGAGCCAGATCACCAGGGCAGGGACCCAGCCCAGCGCTGTGTAGGCGAAGATGCCGCCGAGGTGCGCCAGGCTCGCCCAGGTGCGCGCCTCGCTCTCGGTGACGGCCCGCGGCGCGGCGGGCGGCGGTGTGGGGTACTCGCTCGTCATGGGGCTCCTCGGTGCGTGCGTCGGGGGAACGGGCGGCGCGGTGCGCGCCCGGCTGCGCGGGAGGACTCTATCCATCCGTCGGGCCGCGCGGGAGCGCTGCCCGGTCCCGGCCGGGCACGACGCGAGGCGTCGGCGTACGTTGATCAGGACGGGCGCTCGCCGTCCGGCTGACCCGTTGCCCCGACCGGGCGAGACGACCCACACCGGAGGTCGACGATGAGCGAGCGAACGCCGCATCCCCCCGACGACGTCCCGGAGGAGCCCTCGTCCGACGTGCCGGACGTGCCGTCGCCCGACGCGCCGGACGTCCCGGACGAGCCCGAGCCCGACGTCACGGACGAGCCCCCAGGCGTTGGGTCGACCGGGCCGACGAGCCCGTCGCCGGAGCGACCGGGGGCTGGGGCGCCACCACCGCCCGGGTTCGCGCCCCCGGGCGGGTACCCGCCGCTGGGCGGATACGCCCCGCAGAGCGGACACCCGCAGGCAGCCGGGACCGCGCCGACGGCTGCGGCATCGGGAGCATCCGCGGAGTCGGGGGCCGCCTCGTCCGCGGGCGGCGCGTCGCCGTCCGACCGGCCCGGGTCGGGCGGTCCGCCACCACCCCCGCCGCCCCCCGGGTACGCGCCGCCGGGCGGGTACCCGCCGCCCGGGCAGTCGGGACCGTCCGCGGGGTGGGGCGCGCCGCCCCCGCCGCCGCCCCCGCCGCCACCGCCCCCGCCGCCGCAGCCTGCCGCGGTCGGCGACTCGTTCGGCTGGGGGTGGAACAAGTTCGTCGCGAACCTCGGGCCGATCATCGTGGCGGTCCTGGCGTACCTGGTGGTCGCCGCGATCATCTCGTTGCTGTGGAACCTGGCGCTGGGCGCTGCGAACCTCGGGGTCAACCAGGTGGACCAGTACGGGCACCGGACGGGGCTCGCGGCCGCGGGGGCGTTCGGGGCGTTCCTGGCCAGCGTGATCCTCTCGGTGGTGGTGCTGTTCGTGACGTATGTGCTCCAGGCAGCCATCACGCGCGGCGCGCTCGTGATCAGCTACGGGCAGCGGCTCGAGCTGCGCACCATGTTCCAGTTCCCGAACCTCGGGGCTGTGCTGCTCGCGGCGCTGCTGGTCAGCGTGCTGACCTCGATCGGCTCGCTCGTGTGCGGGGTCGGCGCGCTCGTCGTGGGGTTCTTCGTGCAGTTCACGCTGTTCTTCGTGATCGACAAGGCGCAGAACGCGATCGACGCGCTGCGCTCGAGCTTCGAGCTCGTGACGAAGAACGCCGCGACGATGCTGCTGTTCAGCATCGCGGCGATCGTCGCGGTGCTGATCGGCGCTCTCCTGTGCGGCATCGGCCTGGTCGTGGCCATCCCCGTGGTGATCCTGGCCCAGACCTACCTGTACCGACGCCTCCTCGGCGAACCCGTCGCCCCCTGACAACCCGCGAACGTGGGGGTGGGGGGACGGGTCAGGTGGTGACGAAGTCGATGAGCTCTTCCACGCGGCCCAGGAGCGAGGGTTCGAGGTCGGCGTACGAGCGGACCGAGCGCAGGATGCGCTGCCAGGCACGGGCGACGTCGGCCTGCTCGTCGGCCGGCCAGCCCAGCTCGCGCAGGATGCCGAGCTTCCACTCGGTGCCCCGTTCGATGGTCGGCCACGCGGCGAGCCCCAGCCGTTCGGGGCGCACGGCCTGCCAGACGTCCACGTAGGGATGGCCGAGCACGAGCACGGTGCCGCGAGGCACGGTGCGCAGCGCGGTGTCGGCGATGCGCTGCTCCTTCGAGCCCGGCACGAGGTGGTCGACGAGCACCCCGACCCGCCGGTCGGGGGACGGCTCGAAGTCGGCGAGCGCGTCGGTCAGGTTGTCGACCCCGTCGAGCAGCTCGACGACGACGCCCTCGAGCCGCAGGTCGTCGCCCCACACCTTCTCGACGAGCTCGGCGTCGTGCTTGCCCTCGACCCAGATGCGGCTGCCGCGCGCGACCCGCGCCCGGGAGCCGTGCACCGCGACCGAGCCCGACGCGGTGCGCGTGGGCCGAGCCGGGGCGGGAGCGGCGACGGGGGGAGTGAGCTCGACGGGCTCGCCGTCGACCCAGAACCCCGGGCCGAGCGGGAAGGTGCGGGTGCGGCCCCGCCGGTCCTCGAGCACGACAACGTGCTGGCCGCCCGACTTCTCGACGCGCACCACGGCGCCGACCCAGCCCGTCGTGACCTCCTCGACCACGAGGTCCGCCTCGGCGGGTTGGGGGCGCGAGGTGCGCGCGACGCGGTGGTGCGTCGAGCCCGCTGTGCTCGCGAGGACGTCCTGGCCGTAACGGTCGTGGGTCACCCGCAGAGCCTAGGGCCGTCCCGGCCACGCCCGGGTGCCGACCCAGGTCGCCACCCTCGGGCCTGCACGGTACGACTGGACGGGTGACGTCGTCAGCGGCCGCCCCGGACGAGCCGGACCCGCGCCGCTGGCGCGCGCTGTGGGTCTGCCTGGCCGTCGGCTTCATCACGCTGCTCGACGTGTCGATCGTCAACGTCGCGCTGCCCTCGATCGACGAGGCGCTCGGCGCCAGCTCGAGCCAGCTGCAGCTGGTCGTCGCGGGCTACACGCTCGCCTTCGGCCTCGCGCTCGTGCCCGCGGGACGGTACGGCGACGCCCGGGGTCGGCGCACCGTCATGCTCGTCGGGCTCGTCCTGTTCGCGCTCACCAGCCTGGGTTCGGGCCTCGCGCCCACGGGCGGGGTGCTCGCCGGGATGCGGCTCCTGCAGGGGCTGAGTGCCGGGATGCTGAACCCCCAGGTCACCGGCTTCATCCAGGAGCTGTTCCGGGGACCCGAGAGGGCCCGTGCGTTCGGCACGTTCGGGGCGACGGTGGGGGTCTCGCTCGCGATCGGCCCGCTGCTGGGCGGCGCCATCATCCAGGCCGCGGGCACCGAGTCGGGCTGGCGCTGGGTGTTCTTCGTCAACGTGCCCGTGATCGCGCTCGTGCTGCCGTTCGCGTGGCGGTGGCTGCCGCGCGCGGCGCACCCGCGGGGGACCGCCCACTTCGACCACGTCGGGCTGCTGCTCATCGCCCTGACCACGGTCGCGCTCATGCTGCCGCTCGTGACCACCACGGGCGTGGGCGACGACCCGGCCCGCTGGTGGTGGCTGCTCGTCGCGGCCGTGCTGGGCACGGCCACGGTGCTGTGGGAACGCAGGTTCCAGCGCCGCACGGGCGCCGCGGTGCTGGACCCTGACGTGCTCGGGCAGCCGTCGTTCCGCAACGGGGCCCTGCTGGGGCTCGCGTACTTCGCGGGGTTCACGTCGGTGTTCCTGGTGATCACGCTCTACCTGCAGACCGTGCTGCACTTCACCGCGCTCCAGGCCGGGCTCGTGAGCACCCCGTTCGCGGTCGCGTCGGCCGTGTCCTCGAAGCTCGCGGGCCGGCTCGTCGTCGCGCGCGGGCGCCGCCTGGTGGTGGTGGGGCTGGTCCTGGTCCTCGTCGGGCTCGCCGGGACGTACGTGGTGGTCCGTCAGCTCGACGCGCCGGGCGTCGGCTGGGCCGTGGCCGCGACCCAGCTCGTCACCGGGGCCGGCAGCGGGCTGGTCATCGCCCCGAACCAGACGCTCACGCTCGAGCGCGTCCCGGTCGGGTCGGCCGGGGTCGCGGGCAGCATGCTGCAGCTCGGCCAGCGCGTGGGGTCCGCCCTGGGGGTGGCGGTCAACGTGGCGGTGTTCTACGCGACGCTCGCCGCCGGTGGCTCGGGCGCGCTCGCCGTCGACCGGGCCCTGCGGGTGACCTCGGCCCTCGTCCTGGCGGCGCTCGTGGTCGCTCTCGTCGACCTGCGGACCCGGAGCGCGCAGGCGTCGCCGAAGGCGGGGCGAGCCGGCTCGGCGACCGCGTAGAATTGGCACTCGCGACTCAGGAGTGCCATCTACCGGAGGGGCTGGAGGTGAGATGAGCGACGACCGCAAGCTCGATGTGCTGCGCGCGATCGTGGAGGACTACGTCGCCACCCGCGAGCCCGTCGGCTCACGTGCGCTCGCGGAGCGGCACGCCCTCGGCGTCTCGCCCGCGACGATCCGCAACGACATGGCGGCGCTCGAGGAGAGCGGGTACATCGCGCAGCCGCACACGTCCGCGGGGCGTGTCCCTACCGACAAGGGCTACCGGCTCTTCGTCGACCGGCTCGCGGGCGTCAAGCCGCTCTCGGGTCCCGAGAGGCGGGCGATCCAGTCCTTCCTCGACGAGGCCGTGGACCTCGACGACGTGGTGGACCGCGCGGTGCGCCTGCTCGCCCAGCTGACCCAGCAGGTCGCCGTGGTGCAGTACCCGTCGCTGCGCCGCTCGGCCCTGCGCCACCTCGAGCTCGTGCCCGTGGGCGAGCGGCACCTGCTCGTGGTGATCATCACCGACAACGGGCGCGTCGAGCAGCGCACCCTCGAGCTCGCGGGCCCGCCCGACGAGGGGGTCGTCGCCCGGCTGCGCGTGCGGCTCAACGTCGCGGCGGCCGGTCACCGGCTCGCCGACCTCGACGAGGTGCTGTCGGCCCTGCCCGACGCGTTCGCGCCCGAGGACGAGGCGCTCGTCAAGTCTGTGGTCGGGATCGTCGAGGAGACCCTCGCCGAGGACAGCGAGGAGCGCATCGTGCTCGCGGGCACGGCCAACCTGGTCCGCGGCGGCATGGACTTCTCGCACTCGATCAGCCCGGTCCTCGAGGCCCTCGAGGAGCAGGTGGTGCTGCTGCGCCTCCTCGCCGAGATGTCCGAGGACGCCGCGGCGGTGTCGATGCGCATCGGGCGCGAGACGCAGCACGAGGGGCTCGTCGAGACGAGCTTCGTGACCACCGGCTACGGCGCGGACGGGACCGCCGTGGCACGCATCGGCTCGATCGGGCCGCTGCGCATGGACTACCCCGGGACCATGGCGTCGGTGCGTGCGGTCGCGCGCTACCTGTCGCGCATCCTTGCCGGCTGACCGGTCCCGGCCCCCCGCCTCCCACAGAGAAAGCGATCAGTGAGCGACTACTACGAGATCCTCGGGGTGCCGCGCGACGCGACGCCCGAGCAGATCAAGAAGGCCTACCGACGCCTCGCACGCGAGCACCACCCCGACGTCGCAGGTCCGGACGCCGGCGAGGACCGTTTCAAGGACGTCTCGCGCGCCTACGAGGTGCTCTCGAACCCCGAGAAGCGCCGCATGTACGACCTGGGCGCCGACCCGTCGTCGCCGTCGGGCGGCATGGGCGGTGGCTTCGGCTTCCAGGACATCTTCGAGACGTTCTTCGGTGCCGCGACCGGTCAGAGCGCCCAGCGTGGGCCCATCCCGCGCGCCCGGCGAGGCCAGGACGCGCTCGTGCGGCTCGACATCGACCTCGCCGAGGCCACGTTCGGGGTGCACCGCGAGGTGCACGTCGACACCGCTGTGCTGTGCCCGACGTGCTCGGGGTCGTGCTGCCGTCCGGGCACCACACCGCGCACCTGCGACGTGTGCGGCGGTCGCGGCAGCGTCCAGCGCGTCGCTCGCTCGTTCCTGGGCCAGGTCATGACGTCGCAGCCGTGCGCCGCGTGCCACGGCTTCGGCACCGTGATCCCCGAGCCGTGCCCCGAGTGCTCGGGCGAGGGGCGCGTCCGCTCGCGTCGCACGCTCGAGGTGGACGTGCCGGCGGGTGTCGACACGGGGACCCGGATCAAGCTCACCGGCCAGGGCGAGGTCGGCCCGGCCGGCGGCCCGGCGGGCGACGTGTACCTCGAGATCCGTGAGCGCAAGAACGACACGTTCGTGCGTCGCGGCGACGACCTGCACTGCACGCTCGAGGTGCCGATGACGGCTGCGGCGCTCGGCACCGTGCTGACGCTCGACACGCTCGACGGCCCGCGCGAGGTCGACCTGCGACCGGGTACCCAGCCCGCGCAGATCGTCACGCTCAAGGGGCTCGGCGTGGGGCGGCTGCACGTGGGTGGACGTGGCGACCTGCACGTGCACGTCGACGTCCAGGTGCCCGCCGACCTCGACGAGGAGCAGATGGAGCTGCTGCGCCAGCTCGCGGTGCTGCGCGGCGAGGAGCGTCCCGACACGCGGCTCGCGTCGTCGCACTCGGGCGTGTTCGCCAAGCTCCGCGAGAAGCTCGCCGGGCGCTGAGGGTGAGCGCTCCCGTCTTCCTGGCCGAGCCGGGCTCGTTCGACACGGCCGCCGCGGGCGGCACGTACGTGCTCGAGGGGGCCGAGGGCCGGCACGCGGGGGTCGTGCAGCGGCGTGCCCCGGGTGAGCGCGTCGACGTGGTCGACTGCGCCGGGGTGCGCCTCGTGTGCACGGTGGCGGCTGTCGGCGGCGACGGGGTGCGGCTCGACGTGCTCGACGTGGTGCGCGAGCCCGAGCCCGCCGTGCGCCTGGTGCTGGTGCAGGCCCTCGCGAAGGGGGACCGGGACGAGCTCGCGATCGAGGCCGCGACCGAGGTGGGCGTCGACGCCGTGCTGCCCTGGCAGGCCGAGCGCTCGATCGTGGTGTGGCGCGGGGACCGTGCCGCCAAGAGCCGCGCGCGGTGGCTCGGGACGGTGCGGGCCGCGGCCAAGCAGGCGCGCCGGGCGCGGGTGCCCGAGGTCGGGTTCGCGGTCGACGGGCGCGCGCTGGCCGACGCCGTTCGGGAGGTCGTCGGGCGCGGCGGTGCCGCCCTCGTGCTGCACGAGGAGGCGACCGTGCCGATCGCCGAGGCGGCGCTGCCCGTGCCCGCGGCCCCCGGCGACCCGGCCCCCGAGGTGCTCGTGGTCGTCGGCCCTGAGGGTGGCATCTCGGCGCGTGAGCTCGACACCCTGCGGGACGCAGGTGCGGTCGCGGTGCGGCTGGGCCCGCACGTGCTGCGCACCTCGACCGCGGGCCCCGTGGCGCTCGCCCTGCTCGAGCAGCGGCTGGGCCGCTGGGGCTGAGCCCGTCCGGTCAGCGGGTGTCGGCGTCGACCCCCGTGACCGCGGCGCGTCCCGCCTCGAGCCGGGCCACCGGCACCCGGAACGGCGAGCACGACACGTAGTCGAGCCCGACCGCGTCGAAGAAGCGGATGGACTCGGGGTCGCCGCCGTGCTCGCCGCACACGCCGATCACCAGGTCGGGACGCGTGGCGCGCCCCTCCTCGACCGCGATCTGCACGAGCCGCCCCACGCCCTTCGCGTCGATCGTCTCGAACGGGGACACCGTGAGCACGCCGTTCGCTGTGTACTGCGCGAAGAACGCACCCTCGACGTCGTCGCGCGAGAAGCCCCACGTCGTCTGCGTCAGGTCGTTGGTGCCGAACGAGAAGAACTGGGCCTGCGCGGCGATCCGGTCGGCGGTCAGCGCGGCCCGCGGCAGCTCGATCATGACGCCCACGGGCAGGTCGATCTCGATGCCGTGCTCGGCGCCGACCTCGGACATGATCCGCAGGGCCTCCTCGCGCACGAGCCGCAGCTCCTGCACCGATCCCACCAGCGGGACCATGATCTCGGCGTGCGGGTCACCGCCCTCGGCGCGGCGGATCGCCACGGCCTCGCACACAGCGCGGATCTGCAGCGCGAACAGCCCGGGCACCACGAGCCCGAGCCGGACGCCGCGCAGCCCGAGCATCGGGTTCGCCTCGTGCATGCGTCGCACGGCCGCGAGCAGCCGGACGTCGCCCTCGTCGACCTCGCCGCGCTCCTCGGCGAGCGCCACCTTGACGGACAGCTCGGTGAGGTCGGGCAGGAACTCGTGCAGCGGCGGGTCGAGCAGCCGGATGGTGGTGGGCAGCCCGTCCATCTCGCGCAGCAGCCCCACGAAGTCCTCGCGCTGGAGCGGCAGCAGGGCGTCGAGCGCCGCCAGGTGGGCCGCGTCGTCCTCGGCCAGCACCACGTGCTCGATGTGCTCGCGGCGCTCGCCGAGGAACATGTGCTCGGTGCGGCACAGCCCGATGCCCTGCGCGCCGAGCCGCCGGGCCCGCGCGGCGTCCTCGGGGGTGTCGGCGTTCGCGAGCACCCGGAGCCGACGGGTCGCGTCGGCGTGCCGCAGGATCCGGTCGACCGAACGGACGAGGTCACGGACCTCCTCGTCGTCGGTGGCCGCGAGCGCCGCGTCGAGCCCGTCCTCGAGGTAGCGGGTCACGGGGGAGGGGACCACGTCCACGTCGCCCCAGAACACCTCGCCGGTCGAGCCGTCGATCGCGATGAGGTCGCCCTCGCGCACGGTGCGTCCGGCCACGGTGAAGCTCCGCGACGTCAGGTCGATCACGACGGCCTCGGCACCCACCACGGCCGTGCGACCCATGCCGCGCGCCACGACGGCGGCGTGCGACGTCTTGCCGCCCCTCGCCGTGAGCACGCCCACGGCCGCGATCATGCCGCCCAGGTCGTCGGGGTTCGTCTCGCGCCGCACGAGGATCACGTCCTCGCCCTGCGCGGCACGCTCGACGGCCGTCGCGGAGTCGAGCACGACGCGACCGACCGCCGCGCCGGGCGACGCCGCCATCGCTGTGGTGAGCAGCGTCGCGTCGCTGCCCGCCGCGAACTGGGGGAACAGCAGCTGCGAGAGCTGCGCGCCCGTCACGCGCGAGAGGGCCTCGTCCATCGTGATGAGGTTCTCGTCGACCAGGTGCGTCGCGATGCGGAACGCGGCGGCCGCCGTGCGCTTGCCCACCCGGGTCTGGAGCATCCACAGCTTGCCGCGCTCGATCGTGAACTCGATGTCGCACAGGTCGCGGTAGTGGGTCTCGAGGCGGCGCATGGCCTGGCGCAGCTCGGCGTACGCGGTCGGGTCGATCTGCTCGAGGTCCGCGAGGGTCGCGGTGTTGCGGATGCCCGCGACCACGTCCTCGCCCTGCGCGTTGACCAGGTAGTCGCCGTAGTCGCCCGACTTCCCGGTGGCGGGGTCGCGCGTGAACGCCACGCCCGTGCCCGACGTGGGGCCGAGGTTGCCGAAGACCATCGAGCACACGTTGACGGCCGTGCCGAGGTCGTCGGGGATGCGCTCCTTGCGCCGGTACAGCCGGGCCCGTTCGGTGCCCCACGACGCGAGCACAGCGACGATCGCCATGTCGAGCTGCTCGCGCGGGTGCTGCGGGAAGTCGCGCCCGGTCTCGCGGCGCACGATGTCCTTGAACGTCTCGACGAGCCCGCGCAGGTCCTCGGCCGTGAGGTCGACGTCGGAGGTGGCGCCGCGCGCGGCCTTCGCGTCGTCGAGCGCCTGGGAGAACAGCTCGCCGTCGAGGTCGAGCACGGTGCGGCCGAACATCTGGATCAGGCGCCGGTAGGAGTCCCAGGCGAACCGCTCGTCGCCGCTGTACTCGGCCAGGCCCTGCACCGACGCGTCGTTGAGGCCGACGTTGAGGACCGTCTCCATCATGCCGGGCATCGAGAACTTGGCCCCCGAGCGCACCGACACCAGCAGGGGCTCGTGGAAGTCGCCCAGCTGGCGACCCAGGGCGTCCTCGAGCCGGCGCAGCGCCATCGTCACCTCGACGCGCAGCTCGGCGGGCACCTCGCCCGTGCGCAGGAACTCCCGGCACGCCTCGGTCGTGATCGTGAAGCCCGGCGGGACGGGCAGGCCCAGCCGTGTCATCTCCGCCAGGTTGGCGCCCTTGCCACCGAGCAGGTCCTTCTGGTCCTTGTCGCCCTCGCTGAAGTCCTTCACGTACGTCGCCACGTCGCACCTCCGCGTATGTCGGGGGTCCTGACCACCTCATGAGCAGTCTCCGCCCCACGGCACGCTCGCGCGCAAGGACGAAGGGCCCACGGCGAGACCCGCGCGACGTGCCATCGACCGCGGCGCGCCCTGTGGTCCGGCGCCCTCGGTAGGATGGGACCAGCCGCACCACCGCGTG
Organism: Cellulomonas sp. P22; assembly: GCF_044392165.1. Classification (NCBI taxonomy): domain Bacteria; kingdom Bacillati; phylum Actinomycetota; class Actinomycetes; order Micrococcales; family Cellulomonadaceae; genus Cellulomonas; species Cellulomonas sp. P22. Next base: position 90,003 of record NZ_JBISBW010000003.1, on the reverse strand, counting down.
GAACCGAGGAGCACAGAGGCGCAAGCCGAGCACATGGCCGACAGCACACCCGCACAGCGCCCGAACGCCGGTGCCGCCGCACGCGTCGGGCACCGGATCACCATCCCGCCCGAGGTGCCGATGGTCGAGCTCCTCGGTCTCGGCGACCAGGTGCTGCGAGCCATCGAGGCCGGCTTCTCGGGCGTCGACATCCACGTGCGCGGCAACGAGATCTCCCTCTCGGGCCCCGCGGGCGACGTGGCGCTGGTCGCGCGGCTCGTCGACGAGCTCGTCGAGGTCGCGCTCGCAGGCACGCCCCTGACCCCCGACGTCGTGAGCCGCTCGGTCGCGATGCTCACGGCGGGCACCGTGACCCGTCCCGCCGACGTGCTGACCCTCAACATCCTGTCCTCGCGCGGGCGCACGATCCGCCCCAAGACCGCCGGGCAGAAGGATTACGTCGACGCGATCGACCGGCACACGGTCACGTTCGGCATCGGCCCCGCGGGCACCGGCAAGACGTACCTCGCGATGGCCAAGGCCGTGCAGGCCCTGCAGGCCCGCCAGGTCAACCGCATCGTGCTGACACGGCCCGCGGTCGAGGCCGGCGAGCGGCTGGGCTTCCTGCCCGGCACGCTCAACGACAAGATCGACCCGTACCTGCGCCCGCTCTACGACGCGCTGCACGACATGCTCGACCCCGACACCATCCCGCGGCTCATGGAGGCCGGGACGATCGAGGTCGCGCCGCTCGCGTACATGCGCGGGCGCACGCTCAACGACTCCTTCATCATCCTCGACGAGGCGCAGAACACCTCGAGCGAGCAGATGAAGATGTTCCTCACCCGCCTGGGCTTCGGCTCGAAGGTGGTCGTCACGGGAGACGTGACACAGGTCGACCTGCCGGCCGCGGTGCCCTCGGGCCTGCGGGTCGTCGAGTCGATCCTCGCCGACGTGGACGACGTCGAGTTCTGCCGGCTGACGTCGTCCGACGTGGTCCGTCACCGGCTCGTCAGCGACATCATCGACGCGTACGCGCGCTGGGACAGGTCATGAGCATCGAGGTCAACAACGAGTCCGGCGCCGAGGTCGACGAGGCGGAGTTCGCCGCGCTCGCGCGCTACGTGCTGGACGCCATGCACGTCCACCCCCAGACCGAGCTGTCGATCCTGCTGGTCGGCACGGACGTCATGTCCGAGCTGCACGTGCAGTGGATGGACGAGCCCGGGCCCACCGACGTGCTCTCGTTCCCGATGGACGAGCTGCGTCCCGGGCGCGCGGGCGAGCAGACACCTGCCGGGCTGCTCGGCGACGTGGTGCTCTGCCCCGAGGTGGCCGCCGAGCAGGCCCGGGTCGCCGGGCACTCGACCGCCGAGGAGCTGCTGCTGCTGACCACGCACGGGATCCTCCACCTGCTCGGCTACGACCACGCCGAGCCCGAGGAGGAGAAGGAGATGTTCGCGCTCCAGCGCCAGCTCCTGCTCACCTTCCTGGCCAGCCGATGACGGAGCCGCCCGTCGGGCTGCTCGTCGCCGTCGCCTTCGTGGGCATCGTCCTGGCCGCCGCGCTCAGCGCGGGCGAGGTCGCGGTGCTGCGGGTGAGCCGGTCCGCCGTCAGCGAGCTGTTCGCGACCCGTCACGCCGCCGCCGAGCGCGTGCAGAAGCTGCTCGAGCACCCCGTGCGCGTGTCGTCCTCGGCCGCGTTCGTGCGGCTGATCGGCGAGATGACAGCGACCGTGTGCATCACGCTCGTCGTCGCGTCGAGCGGCTGGCCGTGGTGGGTCGTGCTGGTCGTGGCGGGAGCCGTGTGCGCGCTCGTCGCGTTCCTGCTGGTGCGGGTGAGCCCCCGCACGGTCGGTCGCCAGCACCCGGTCGCTGTGCTCGTCACGCTCTCGCGCCTGCTCGTCGGCGTGTCGGCCGTGGTCGGCGGCATCGCCCGGGCCGCGCCCGGGGCCACGATGGCCGAGGAGGACGAGCTGCGCGAGATGGTCCAGCGCGTGAGCGAGTCCGAGGTCATCGAGGACGAGGAGCGCGAGATGTTCCGCTCGGTCCTCGAGCTCGGCGACACCCTCACGCGCGAGGTCATGGTGCCGCGCACCGACATGATCACCGCGGGCGCCGACACGACGCTGCGCAAGGCGCAGTCGTTGCTGCTGCGCTCGGGCTACTCGCGGGTGCCCGTGGTCGGCGACTCGGTCGACGACCTGCGCGGCGTGCTGTTCCTCAAGGACCTCGTCCACCGGCTCGCGCAGGACCCGCAGGCCGCGGACGCCCCCGCCGCGTCGATCGCACGCCCCGCTGTGTTCGTGCCCGAGTCCAAGCCCGTCGACGACCTGCTGCGCGAGATGCAGGCCGGGTCGTCGCACATCGCGATCGTCGTCGACGAGTACGGCGGGATCGCGGGGCTCGTGACGATCGAGGACGCCCTCGAGGAGATCGTGGGCGAGATGACCGACGAGCACGACCGCTCGGGTCCGGTCGTCGAGGACCTCGGCGACGGCACGTTCCGCGTCCCCGCGCGGCTCGGCAAGGACGAGCTCGGCGAGCTGTTCGGGCTCGAGGTCGAGGACGACGACGTCGACTCCGCGGGCGGCCTGCTCGCCAAGGCGCTCGGCAAGGTGCCCCTCGCCGGTTCGATGGGCGAGATCCACGGTCTGCGGCTCGTCGCCGAGCGCACCGAGGGCCGCCGCAAGCAGATCTCCACGATCCTCGCGAGCCGTGTGCCGCTCGAGGACGACGACCACGACCTCCCCCATGACGCTGACACTGGAGCACCCCGATGACCTTCCGCTCAGGATTCGCCTGTTTCGTCGGCCGGCCCAACGCCGGCAAGTCGACGCTGACCAACGCGCTCGTCGGGCAGAAGGTCGCGATCACCTCCGGCCGCCCGCAGACCACGCGGCACACGGTGCGCGGCATCGTGCACCGTGACGACGCGCAGCTGGTGCTCGTCGACACCCCGGGGCTGCACCGGCCCCGCACGCTGCTCGGCGAGCGGCTGAACATGCTCGTGCGGGACACCCTGTCCGAGGTCGACGTGGTCGGCTTCTGCCTGCCCTCGGACCAGAAGGTCGGCCCGGGGGACCGGTACATCGCCGAGCAGCTCACCGCTCTCGCGTCGGGTCCGGGGCACACCCCCGTCGTCGCGATCGCGACCAAGGCCGACCTGGTCGGCAAGCAGCGGCTCGCCGAGCACCTGCTGGCGATCTCCCAGCTCGGTGAGTGGGCCGACATCGTGCCCGTCTCGGCCGAGTCGGGCTACCAGGTCGGCGTGCTCGAGGACGTGCTCGTGAGCCACCTCAGCGAGGGGCCCGCGCTGTACCCCGAGGGTGAGCTCACCGACGAGCCGGTCGCCGTGATGGTCGCCGAGCTCGTGCGCGAGGCGGCCCTCGAGGGCGTGCGCGACGAGCTCCCGCACTCGCTCGCGGTCGTCGTCGACGAGATGGTGCCCCGCGAGGGCTCGACCGACGAGCGCCCGATGCTCGAGGTGCGCGTCAACCTGTTCGTCGAGCGGGACAGCCAGAAGGCCATCATCATCGGCAAGGGTGGCTCGCGGCTGCGTGAGGTCGGCACCCAGGCGCGGCACGGCATCGAGGCGCTGCTGGGCACGCGCGTGTTCCTCGACCTGCACGTGAAGGTGGCCAAGGACTGGCAGCGCGACCCCAAGCAGCTCGGCAAGCTCGGCTTCTGAGGGTGCCGCACGCACCACGCGACGGTCGGCGGGCCACCGACCAGCCGTCGCGGGATACTCGACGTATGCCCTTCCGGATCGCGGGGAACACGGCCGTGGGCATCATCCTCCTGGCCCTCGTGGGCGCGATCATGGGGCCGCAGTGGGACCCGTCGCCCGTGACCGACCCGCTGCCACGGGAGACGACGTCGACGGCGATCGGTGGTGCGACCCCCCGCCAGACGTACGCGGTGCGCACGTCGATCGTGACGGTGAGCCTCGACGGGACCGATGTCGACGCCCGCCTCATGGAGCCCGTCGGGGCGCCCGACGGGCGACCCGGCGTCGTGTTCGTGCACGGCGCGGGCACCGACGACTCGTCTGAGGCCTTCGCGGCCCAGGCGCAGACGCTCGCGCAGTCCGGCGTCGTCACGCTCGTGCCCAGCAAGCGCCTCGACACGTACTCCACGCGCTACCGCAACTACGAGCGCATGGCCGACGACTACGAGGCCTCGGTCGTGTACCTGCGCGGCGTCGACGGCGTCGACGGGAACGAGGTCGGTGTCTACGCCGAGAGCGAGGGCGCCTGGATCGCCCCCGTCATGGCCGCCCGCGACCAGGACATCGCGTTCGTCGTGCTCGTGTCGGCGCCCGTCGTCCCACCCCGCCAGCAGGCCGCGTACGCGACCGACTCGTACCTGCGCCGCACCGGCGTGCCCGGAGGGGTGTTCCGCGCGATCCCGCGCGCGGTCGGCATGTCGTTGCCCGGCGGCGGCTTCGACTACGCCGACTTCGACGTCGCCCCCTTCCAGCGTCAGATGACGCAGCCGGTGCTCGTCGTCTACGGCACGGCCGACGCGTCGATGCCCATGGTGCAGGGGACCGAGCAGATCTTGCGGGACACCGCGATCGTGGGGAACACCGACATCACCGTGCGCTACTACGAGGGCGCGGACCACGGGCTGCGGATCGACGGGAAGGTCGACCAGACGTTCCTCGGTGACCTGTCCGACTGGGTCACGTCGTTGCCCGACAGCGCGGGGGCCGCCCCCCGGATCGCCGGGGCCGACCCGCAGCAGGTCTACTGGGCGGGCCCGGTGCCCACGCCGCGCTGGTTCGGCGACGGCGACGCCGTGATCGCGATCGTCGCGGGGGCCGCGGCGCTCATCCTGCTCGGACCCGTCGCGCTCGTGCTCGCGGCCGGGGTCCGGCGCGTGCGGGGCCGGGCGGCCGTGCGACGGCTCGGCCCCGGGGTCGGCGCTCGCACGGGCGCGCTGGGCGTGTTCGCGCTGCTCACCGTCGCGGCCCTCGTCTGGTACCTGGTGGCCGTCGCCCGGCTCGCGCTGGGCTACGAGCGCAACGTGTGGATCGTCCAGGGGGGCTGGATCGGGGTCCGTGCGCTGGGCATCGGCGCGGTCGTCGCGGCCGTGATGCTGCTGGACCGGGTACGCCGCCTGCGGGACGCGCACGAGCCCGTGGCGCGCGGCGCCGTGGGTGTCGGGGCGTTGTGGTCGACCCTCGTCGGGTCGGCGGCGCTGCTGGTCGTGCTGGCCTACTGGGGTGCCTACCAGCTCGGCATCTGACCAGGTGAGGGTCGGTTTACCCATCGGCACCTCATGTAGGGCACGATGTGGGCCGATACATGTGGATCGGGTGTGCTGTGCCGCGCCCCGACAGTCCTGGGGGTGAGCCGGTGCGCACGTCGTGGGGTTCCGCGACCGACCGCGGTCGCGTGCGCTCGGTCAACGAGGACGCGCTGCTCGCCTTCCCGCCGGTCTTCCTGGTGGCGGACGGCATGGGGGGCCACGACGCGGGCGACGTCGCGAGCCGGCTCGCGGTCGAGGAGTTCGCGCAGCTCGCCGGACGTCCCACCACGAGCGCCGACGAGGTGCACGGCTGCTTCATCCGCACCGCCGATCGGATCCGCGAGGCCCTCGACGGGCGGCCGTGCGGCACGACGGTCGCCGGCGTCGCGGTGACCGAGCACGAGGGCAGCGCGTACTGGCTCGTGTTCAACGTGGGCGACTCGCGGGTCTACCGCTGGGCCGACGGGCAGCTGCGGCAGATCAGCGTGGACCACTCGGTGGTCCAGGAGATGCTCGACCGCGGCGAGATCACCCCGGACGAGGCCCGGAACCACCCCGAGCGCCACGTGCTCACCCGCGCGCTCGGCAGCGGCCCCCTGCCCGAGCCCGACTACTGGCTGCTCCCCGCGGGCCCGCACGACCGGCTCCTGGTGTGCTCGGACGGACTCACGGGCGAGCTCGAGGACGACGTCATCGCCCAGGTGCTCGCCGAGCTCGCCGACGCGCAGGACGCGGCGCAGCAGCTCGTGGAGCTCGCGGTCGAGGCGGGCGGCCACGACAACGTCAGCACCGTGGTCGTGGACGTGGCGACCTCGGGCGGCGGTGACGTGCACATGACGTTGCCGCGTGCGGGTGCCGGGCTCGGTGCGGGGGCGTGGGACGAGATGCTCGACGGTGCGACAGTGCCGCGGGCCACGACGACTGGGAGCAAGCCGTGATCGTGCCGGAGTACGTACCTGGCCAGTGGAACGCCGTCGTCGCGGGGGGCGTGGTGGCGCTGCTCGCCCCGACCACAGCCCCCGAGGTCGTCCGTGCGGTGTGGGACGCGGTGCCCGCGAACGGCGGCCTCGCCGACCAGCTCGAGGTGCTGCTGCGCGGCGGCATCGCAGGCCTCCAGCCCTTCGCGCTGGTCGACGTCACGGGCGGGCGGGTCCACGCCGCGCTGCGCGGCGACGTCGAGGTCGAGGTCAGCGGCAGCGACGGCGTGCGCGTGCTGGCCCCGGGTGAGGTCACGACCTGGTCCGAGCGTGTCGCCGAGGGCGCGGAGGTCATGACGGTACGCGTGGCCGGCCTGACGTCCCGGTGGGACGCCGCGACCGTGATGCCCGTCGCGGCCGGGGTCGTCCGGGCCGACGGCGTGCGCGTCGCGCTCGCGGACCACCAGGGTCCAGGCACGACAGCTGTGCCGGTCGCCGACGTCCTCCCGGCGGACGCCGCGCTCCCGGTGGATGACGCGCTCCCGGTGGATGACGCGCTCCCGCTCGACGACTCTCCTGCGCTCGACGACTCTCTTGCGCTCGACGACTCCCGGTTCGGGGACGACCCGCCGACCGACCCGCCGGTCGAGGACGTCCCCGCGGACGCGCCCGTGGCCGACGAGCTCGGAGCCGGCCCGCTCATCGAGGGCGCTCCGTCGTGGCTCGTGGAACCCGTCGCCGCGCCGTCGACCCCTGACGTGCCCCAGCTCTTCGCAGTCCCGGCGACGCCCGAGCCCCAGCTGGAGCCCGAGCTCGCGGCGGACGTGGTGGCCGAGGCCGAGGCCGCGCTCGGGGCCGGCACGTGGGGCCCCGACCCGGTGGACGAGGCGCAGCCCGGCGACGACCACGACGGCCTGACGATCCTCAGCAGCGACCTCGTGGCGATCCGCGACCAGCTGCCGTCGTGGGCGGGGGACGAGGTGCCCGGGCCGTTCCGGGTCGTCGCGCCCGATCCCGTGCCCGAGGTGCGGCTGGTCCTGTCGACCGGCACGGTGGTCCCGCTGGACCGGTCGGTGCTGCTGGGCCGTGCGCCCCAGGTTCTGCGGGTCACCAACCGGGACCTGCCCCGTCTGGTGAGCGTCCCCTCGCCCCAGCAGGACATCTCGCGGACCCACGCCGAGGTGCGGACCGAGGGCGGCGACGTGCTGGTCACCGACCTCGAGTCGACGAACGGTGTGCTCGTCTCGCGTCCCGGTGAGCGGGCCCGTCGGCTGCACCCCGGCGAGGCGACGGTGGTGCAGCTCGGTGAGCTCGTCGATCTCGGGGACGGTGTGACGTTCACCGTGGAGCGGGGTACGTGACCGCACGCCGCGAAGCCTCGACCCCGCCGCAGATCGCCGGGCACCGGTTCATCCGGGTGCTCGGCCTCGGCGGGTTCGCTGACGTGTTCCTGTACGAGCAGGACCTGCCGCGTCGGTCCGTCGCGGTCAAGGTGCTGCTCGCTGGAGCGATCGACGACGACGTGCGTTCGGGGTTCCGCACCGAGGCGAACCTCATGGCCCAGCTCTCGCACCACCCCTCGATCGTCACGATCCACCATGCCGACATCGCGCCCGACGGTCGCCCCTACCTGGTCATGGAGTACTGCTCGGGACCGCCGCTCGCCGAGCGCTACCGGCGCGAGCGCATCTCGGTCGCGGAGGCGCTGCGGATCGGGGTGCGGCTCGGCTCGGCGGTCGAGACCGCCCACCGGGCCGGGATCCTGCACCGTGACATCAAGCCCGCGAACGTGCTCACCACCGACTTCGGGTGGCCGGCGCTGACGGACTTCGGGATCGCCGCGACGACCGGAGCCGGTGCGGGCGCGACGCTGGGCATGTCGATCCCGTGGTCGCCGCCCGAGCTCCTCGCGGCCCACCCGCACGGCGACGTGCGCTCGGACGTGTACTCGCTGGCCGCGACCGTGTACTCGCTCCTCGCGGGGCGCACGCCGTTCGAGGTGCCGGGAGGCGCGAACGGCGCGGCCGACCTGGTGGGACGCATCGAGCGCTCGGCCCTCACCTCGACCGGGCGAGGCGACGTCCCCCCGGCGCTGCAGGCCGTGCTGGTGCGGGCCATGTCGAAGGACCCCGCGCACCGCTTCGCGAGCGCCGCGGCCTTCGCGCGGGCGCTGCAGCAGGTCGAGGCGGCCATGGGTCTCGCCGTGACCCCGCTCGACCTGCCCGACGACCACCGCGGGTTCGGTCCCGCCGCACCGTCCGCCGCCGCTGCCTCATCCTCCGCCGACGACGGCGCGACGCGGCTGCGGCCGGTCGTGAGCATCGACCCCGAGGACCGGCCCGTCTCGGGCCGCCGGGCGAGCGCGGTGCCCGCGGTGCGCCTGCACGCGCTCGAGCCGGCCGACGTCGGGCACCAGCCCGCCGCACGTCCCGCGTCGGTCGACGTCGCTGCTCCCGCACCCGCACCGACCGATGCGCCCGGGTCGGTCGCGGGCCCGGGCCCCGAGCACAGCTCCGCTGTCCACGAGACCGTGATCCCGCAGGTCGTCACACCGCGCCGGGCGAGCCGCCCCCTCGTGGTCGGGGTCCTGTCGGGGGTCGTGGTGGTCGGTGCGCTCGCGACCGCTGCCGTGGTGACGTTGTCCGGCGGTGCGACGCCCGGTCCGAGCCCCGCGACGAGCGACTTCGCGGCGCCGTCCGCACCGGGAGTCGTCGAGGCCGTCCCCGCGCCCACCGACCTCGTCGGGGAGCGCCGGGAGGACGGCACCGTCGTGTTCACGTGGCACAACCCGGAGCCGGCCGAGGGCGACCAGTACCTGTGGGGTGTGCGCACCGCGACCGGGCGGCCCGACCTCGCGCTCGTGGCCGACCCGACCGTGGCCGTGCCGCCTGTCGCGGGCGCAGCCCCGGGCGAGCAGGTGTGCATCGAGGTCTCGATCGTGCGGGCCAACCGCGCGTCGTCCGCGCAGCCCGCGGAGGGGTGCGCCCCGTGACCCCCCGCTCGCTTCGGCGGCGCACCACGCAGGTCGCTGCGCTCGTCACGGCCCCCGTGGTGCTCGCGGTGCTGGCGATCATCAACCCCGGCTTCCCGCTCGCACAGGTCGACCTGAACGACTCGGGCGTGTGGCTCACCGCGACGCAGTCGCTGCGGCTCGGGCGGCTCAACGCCCAGGTCGAGGAGCTCAACGCGGGCCTGGTGACCGCGGGCGCGCAGTTCGACGTGCTGCAGGACGCCGCGGACGTGCTGCTCGTCGAGCCCGGCACGATCTCGGTCGTGGACCCCGCGTCGGTCACCCTGACGACCCAGCTGCCCGTGCCCACCGGCACCGAGGTCGCGATGGCGGCCGGCACCGTCGCCCTGGTGGACCCGAGCGGCCACGCCTGGGTGCGGCCGATCGCGCAGCTCGGGTCGCTGCGACCCGCGACCGACCCCGCCGACCTCGAGCTCGGGGTGGGTGGCCACGTGGTGGTCACCGACGAGGGGGTCGCGTACGGCGTCGCCGGCGAGACCGGCGACGTGACGCGGGTCGCGCTCGTCGACGGGGTGGCCGAGCCCGAGGCCGCGGGCACTCTCGGGGGCCGGGTCGCGACGCTCACGGCGGTCGGCGACGAGCCCGTGGGGCTCGACGGGAGCACGCTGCGCACCCGGCGGGCCGCCGTCACGCTGACCGGCTCGGGCCTGGTGCTCCAGCAGCCCGGCCCGCACGACGACACCGTGCTCGTCGCGAGCACGTCGGCCCTCCTCGAGGTCCCGCTGGGCGGGGGTGACGCGCAGAGCCACCCGACCACCGGGTCGGGCGCACCCGCGGCCCCCGTGCGGCTCGACGGGTGCGCGCACGGCGCGTGGGCCTCGGCGGGCGGCTCGTACCTGCGCCTCTGCGGCGACGATCCGGTGCAGGTGCTCGACCTCGAGGGCATGTCCACGACCGACCAGCTGCGGTTCCGGGTGAACCGGGGCGTGGTGGTGCTCAACGACACGTTGCGCGGGCGGTTGTGGATGCCGCTCGAGGACACAGCGCTGCGGGAGCCGAACTGGGAGGACATCGTCCCGGAGGACGAGCCCGAGGAGAGCGAGGAGGACTCCGAGGCCGCCACGACGACCCAGGACGTGCTCGCCGAGTGCGGTACCGAGTCGAGCCCCCCGGTGGCGGGTGACGACGAGTTCGGTGTCCGGGCCGGGCGCACCACGATCCTGCCGGTGATCGACAACGACACGTCCTCCGACTGCGGCATCCTCGCGGTCAGCGAGCACGACGCGCTGCCCGAGGACTTCGGCGTGGTCGAGCCCGTCTACGGCGGCCGCGCGCTCCAGGTCCGGGTCGCCGAGGGGGCCACCGGCAGCGTGGCCTTCACCTACACGATCTCCGACGGCCGCGGCACGTCGACGCCCTCGACCGCGACCGTCCAGCTCACCGTGCGCGACGCCGCGACGAACGAGCCGCCCCGCCAGGCGCGGGTCGGCTCGATGCGCGTCGAGCAGGGCGCGCAGGCCGACCACGCCGTGCTCGCCGACTTCACCGACCCGGACGGCGACGACCTGGTGCTGGTCGGCGCCCGCGCCGACTCGGGGACCGTGCGGTTCCGGCAGGACGGCACCCTGACCTACGTCGCGGACGGTGGCAGCCTCGGCCGCACCCAGGTGCACGTCACGGTCTCGGACGGCACCGAGACCACCGAGGGTCTGCTCGACGTCGACGTGCGCGCGGCGGGCTCGCTCGCGCCGCAGATCGACCCCGTGCACGCCGTGACGCACGTCGACCAGGACGTGCTGCTCTCACCGCTCGACGCCGTGCGCACCACCGGCAGGGAGCCCGCGCGGCTCGCCGGGGTCGACGACCTCGCGGGGGCCACGATCACGACCGACCTCACCGCGGGCACGTTCACGTTCCGGGCGGCGCGGCCCGGCACCTACTACGTGACCTTCGTCGTCGCCGCGCCCCCGCAGCAGGCCACCGGGCTGGCCCGCATCGACGTGCTCGAGTGGCCCGCCCAGGTCCAGCCGCCCGTCGCTGTGCGCGACCGCGTGTACCTGGCGCCCGGCCGGGAGGTCACCGCCGCCCCGCTCGCGAACGACACCGATCCCGCAGGCGGCGTGCTCGTGCTGCAGACGGTCGACGTGCCGGCCGAGTCGGGGCTGCGCGTCGCGATCCTCAACCACGAGCTCGTGCAGATCTCGGCCACGCGCACCCTCGAGGCCCCCGTGATGCTCCGGTACACGGTGTCGAACGGCTCGGCGTCGAGCGTGGGGGAGATCGCCGTGCACCCGGTGCCGGCGTCGGCCACGTCCCAGCCACCCGTGGTCGAGAACCTCGAGGTCAGCGTCCGCACCGGTGGCGTCGTCACGGTGCCCGTGCTCGATCACGCCTACGACCCCGACGGTGACGCGCTCACGCTCGTGACCGAGCTCGCGGAAGGGCTCGGCGACGGCCAGGGGCTGCTGTTCGTGTCGGGTGACGTGCTGCGCTACCAGGCGCCGTCCGAGCCGCTCACCGCCCGCGCGACGTTCGTCGTGCGCGACCAGACGGGCAACGAGACAGCGGCCACCCTCACCGTGCGCGTGCACGCCTCGGACGCCACCGCGAAGGCACCACCCCGGCCCCGCGACCTCACCGCTCGGGTGTTCGAGGGCGACACGATCCGCATCACGGTGCCGCTCGTGGGCATCGACGACGACGGCGACGGCGTGACGCTGCTCGGGGTGGCCGGCGCCCCCACCAAGGGGCGGGTGGTCGACTCCGGCGCGGACTGGCTCGAGTACGAGGCGCTGCCGGGCGAGACGGGCACCGACGAGTTCACCTACGCGGTCGAGGACTGGACGGGTCAGCGGACGGTGGCCACGATCCGGGTGGGCATCAGCCCGCGGCCGACGTCCAGCACCCAGGTCGTCGCGCGCAACGACGAGGTCACGCTGCGCCCGGGCCAGCGCGTCGAGGTGCGCGTGCTCGCGAACGACATCGACGCGAGCGGCGGCGAGCTCAGCCTCGACGAGGCCCTCGAGATGACGTCCGACACCGGGGACGAGGTCGACGCGCACGTCGAGGGGCGCCGCGTGATCGTCCAGGCGCCCTCGGCGCCCGCGGTGCTGCAGATCGCGTACACCGTGACCAACGGGCGCGGCGGACGCGACTCTGCCGTGCTCACGGTCACCGTGCGCGAGGACGCGCCCGTGCTCCCGCCCGTCGCGCGTGACGTGGTGGTGCCCGCGATCGACACCCTGGGGCGCGAGAGCGTCGAGGTCGACGTGCTCGCCGTCGCGCAGAACCCGAGCGGGCCGCTGAGCGACCTCGAGGTCTCGGTGCCCGCGTCCGCGGCGTCGGTCGCGACAGTGACCCCGGCAGGCAGGGTCGTCATCACGCTCGTGGACCACGCGCAGACCGTCCCGTACCTGCTGACCAACACCACCGTGACCGGCGGCGGCGTGAGCACGTACGCGTTCATCACGGTGCCCGCTCTCGGCTTCTTCCCCCCGACCCCGCGGCCCAAGGCGCCCGAGCTGCGCGTCGCCTCGGGCGAGCAGCTCGTGATCCCGCTCGACGAGCAGGTGCAGGTCGCGCCCGGGCGCACAGCGACGGTGGCCGACCCGACAGCGGTCCAGGCGACCAAGTCGGACGGCTCAGCGCTCGTCAAGGACGCCACGACCCTCGTGTTCACCTCCGCCGCGGGCTACGCCGGCCCCGCGTCGATCACTGTGCCCGTGACCGACCGCACCGGCGTCGACGACCTGACCGGGCGCACGTCGGTCATCACGCTGCCGGTCACGGTCTACGCGGTCGACGACTACCCGCCCACGTTCGTGGCGACGCCGCTCGCGGTCGCACCGGGCGAGCTGCCGTTCGGCGTGGACCTGCGGGCGTTCACCCAGGGCCCCGAGGGGGCGACCGGCGCGGCCGACCTGTACACGTACCAGCTGGCGTCGGCGGTGCCCGCGGGCTTCACCGTCACGCTCGAGGGCACAATGCTGCGGGTCGCGGCGGCCCGGACCACCAGCAAGGGCACCAGGGCGATGCTCGACCTCACGCTCGGCTACGGGCGTGAGGGCTCGATGCCGGTGCAGGTCGAGCTGCGGGTCACCGCGAGCAACCGTGCCGTGGCCCAGGTGCTCGACCGGGAGATCCCTGACGGGGTGCAGGGCCGCGACACCGTGGTCGACGCGCTCGCGGGTGCCCGCAACCCGTTCCCCGACACGCCGCTGACGATCGTGGACGTCACGGTCGAGACCCCCGGCGCGGGCACGGCCGGGGCCTCGGGCGGCGGCAACGTCACGGTGCGGCCTGCGCCCGACTTCGTGGGCTCGATGGTCACGCGGTTCCGGGTGCGCGACGCCACGGGCGACCCCGACCGACAGGTCGAGGGCCGCATCACCGTGAAGGTCCGGGGCAAGCCCGCGACGCCCCGCGCACCCCGGGTCGTCGAGGTCCGCGACCGCACGGTCGTGCTGTCGTGGGACGCGCCCGACAACCGGGGCGAGACCATCACGGGCTACCGCGTGACGGCCTCGCCCGGCAACGTGGTGCGGGCGTGCGCGAGCACGACCTGCACGATCGACAACCTGACGAACGACGTCGAGTACACGTTCACGGTCGCCGCCCAGAACGCGGTCGACTGGTCGGAGCCCAGCCCGTCCTCGGCGACCGCCCGCCCGGACGCGGTGCCCGACCAGCCCGACGCGCCCGCTCTCGCCTTCGGTGACGGTCAGCTCACCGCGACGTGGGCGGCGCCCGCGAGCTCGGGCTCGGCCGTGACGCGCTACGACGTGATGATCTCGCCGGCTCCCGCGGCAGGCAGCGCGACCCAGACGACGAGCACGCCCTCGGCGACGTTCCGCGGGCTGCAGAACGGCACCGCGTACACGGTGCAGGTGCGGGCGTACAACAAGCTGCCCGATCCGGGTGCATGGAGCCGTCCCTCCCAGCCCATGTCGCCCGCAGGGGTCCCCGGCGCCCCGGTGCCCACGGCCACCCGGAGCCTCACGGGGTGGTTCGGCAACGGCAGGATCGACGTCACGTGGGACGCGCCGGCCGCGAACGGCGACGCGATCAGCGGCTACGAGGTGTCGGTCGACGGGGGCGCCCCGGTGTCGAACGGCACGGCGACGAGCTACGTCATCGCCGACGCCGAGCGCGGCAAGACCTACGAGGTGCGGGTCCGCGCGATCAACAAGGCCGGCCCGTCTATCTGGGGCCTGACGGTCGGGGAGACCTGGAGCGCGCCGGGGGTGCCCACGAACCTGCAGGCGACGGCGTCGACCCGCAGCGCGTGGGGTGAGGGGACGATCACGGTGCAGTGGAACGCCCCGACCGACGCGGGCGGCACCAGCGTGTCGGTGCGCGACTACGAGATCGAGGGGTACGGCACCACGACGGACCGGCGGAAGACCCTGGAAGGGTTCACCGGCGGCGACACGCCCACGCTGCGCATCCGGGCCTGGAACTCGCACGACGTCGCGGGGGAGTGGGTCACGTTCCCGGTCGTCACGGTCGTCACGGCGCCGCAGGCCCCCACGGTGCGGGTGACCACCGCCGGGTTCGAGCAGGTCGACGTCGCGGTGACCGAGAACGCCGATGGCGGCTCGCCCGTGCTCGAGCGCGAGTACAGGGTCAACGGCGCCCGGCAGAGCACGCCGCCCACCGGTCTCTACACCCAGTCGGGCGGGGGACAGGTCGCGGTCACCGTGCGGGTGCGCAACAGCGCCGGGTGGTCCGCGGAGGGCTCCGCGTCGGCCGCCACGGGCGCAGGCGCCGTCCCGACAGCGGAGAAGCCGACCGCGACGTCCCCGCGGGCCGAGGTCCTCGAGCTCCTGTGGGCCGCGGCGACGTCGCCCGGGCAGACGGTCACGGGCTACGAGTGGCAGGTGGTGCGCGGCACCACGGTGGTCGCGAACGGCAGCGCGGCGGCCGTGCCCGCGTCCCCCGTCACCACGAACGTGCCCGGCGGTGGCACCGTCCACGTCCAGGTCCGCGCGAAGAACGCCACGGGCTGGAGCGCGTGGGTGAGCTCCGACGACGTCATCGTCCCGGTCGCGAGCGGATGACGCCGTGACCCCCCGCCGCACGGCCCCCAGCACGAGCACCGACCTCCCGCACCGTCCAGAAGAGAGCACCCCCATGACACCTGAGCAGACGACGTGGTTCGCCGAGACGTTCAGCGCGCTCGTGACCAACGTGGGCCGCGCCGTGCTCGGCAAGGAGCACGCGGTGCGCCTCGCGATCACAGCGATGGTCGCCGAGGGCCACCTGCTCCTCGAGGATGCCCCGGGCACGGGCAAGACCTCGCTCGCGAAGGCCATCGCGGCAACCGTGCAGGGCTCGCACCACCGCATCCAGTTCACCCCGGACCTGCTGCCCAGCGACGTGACGGGCGTGACGATCTACGACCAGGGGTCGGGCCGGTTCGAGTTCCACCCGGGCCCGATCTTCGCGTCGGTCGTGCTCGCGGACGAGATCAACCGTGCGTCGCCGAAGACCCAGTCGGCTCTCCTCGAGGTCATGGAGGAGGGGCAGGTCACCGTCGACGGGGTCACCCACGCGGTGGGTCGCCCGTTCATGGTGATCGCGACGCAGAACCCCATCGAGCAGGCCGGCACGTACCGCCTGCCCGAGGCGCAGCTCGACCGGTTCCTCATCAAGACCTCCCTCGGCTACCCGGACCGCGCCTCGGCGGTCGAGATCCTGGCCGGGGCGAAGGACCGCACCTCGGCCCTCAAGCCGAAGATCACGACGCATGCGGTCGGCGACATGGCGGACCTCGCGACGAGCGTGCACATCGACGCCGCTGTGCTCGACTACGTCGCGCGGCTGCTCGAGGCCACGCGGGACGACGCGCAGACAGCGCTCGGGGCGAGCGTGCGCGGCGGTCTCGCGCTCGTGCGCACCGCCAAGGTGTGGGCCGCGTCGCAGGGCCGTGCGTACGTGGTGCCCGACGACGTGAAGTCGTTGGCCGCCCCCGTGCTCGCGCACCGCCTCATGCTCGACACCGAGGCCGAGTTCGCTGGCGTGACCGCCCCGCAGGTGCTCGACCGGATCGTGGCCGACACCCAGCCCCCGGCCCTGCGGGCGGTCTGACGGTGCCACGCATCAGCCCGGTGGGCTGGGGCGCCGTCGCGGGCGCCCTGGCCGGCCTCCTGCTGGGCCGGTGGCTCGGCTGGGCCGAGCTCGCGGGCGCCGGGGCGGCTCTCGGCGCGATGCTCGTGGTCTGCTTGCTCATGACCGTGGGTCGTGAGCGCTACGTCGTCGACCTGCACCTGGCCGACCGGCGCGTGCGCGTGGGTGAGCGGGCCGTGGGACGCCTCACTGTGCGCAACGCGTCGCGGCACCGTTCGCTGCCCGCCCGCATCGAGCTGCCCGTGGGTGCGGGGGCGGCCGAGCTCGCCCTGCCCTCGCTCGCGGGCGGCGAGGAGCACGACGACGTGTTCGCGATCCCCACGTCGCGGCGCGCGGTCGTGGTCGTGGGGCCCGTGCGCTCGGTGCGGGGCGACCCGCTCGGGCTGGCCCGGCGCCGGCTGCGGTGGACCGAGCCCGTCGAGCTGTTCGTGCACCCGCGGCTGGTGTCGCTCGCGGGGTCCAGCGCGGGTCTGCTGCGCGACCTCGAGGGGCAGTCGACGCGCGACCTGTCCGACAGCGACCTGTCGTTCCACGCGCTGCGCGACTACGTGGCGGGCGACGACCGCCGGTACATCCACTGGCGCACCACCGCGCGCCGCGGCGTGCTCATGGTCAAGCAGTTCGAGGACACGCGCCGCACCCAGACGGTCGTGGCGTTGTCGACCGACCCCCGGGACTACGCGGACGCCGACGAGTTCGAGGCCGCGGTCTCGGTCGTCGCCTCGCTCGGGGTCCAGACGCTGCGCGAGGAGCGCGACCTGGCGGTGCTGGCCGGACCCGGGCGGTTGCGGGTCGAGACGCCCCCACGGCTGCTCGACGACTGCGCGGCGCTCGACGTGGCTCTCGGCACGGCGGGTGCGGGAGACCTGGGCCGCAGGGTCGCACGCGAGGCCCCCGAGGCCTCGGTGGCGATCCTCGTGACGGGGTCGGTGCCGTCGGTCGCCCAGCTGCGCGCCGGGGTGCGGCACGTGCCGGTGGGGACGCGCACGCTCGTGCTCACGTGCGCGCTCGACGCCGAGGTGCAGGTCCGCACGCAGGGCTCGCTGACCCTCGCCACCCTCGGCGCGCTCGACGACCTGCCCCGGGTGCTGCGGCGGTCGGTCGGATGAGCGCCACGACACCTCCCCGGTCGGGCTGGCGGCTCGCCGTCGACGTCGGCGTCCTGGTCGGCGCGCTCGCCGTCGCGCTCGTGCCCGTGGTGCCCGTGTTCGGCGCGGCAGCTGCGGTGCCGGCGCTCGCGGGCGGCCTGGTGCTGGGCGCGGGCGTGGCTGTGCTCGGGGCGCTGCGACGCTGGTCCGCGCTCACCGTCGTCGCGGGGCTCGTGCTCGCCTACCTGCTGTGCGGCGGGGCGTTCGCGGTCCCGGGCTCGACGGTCGCGGGGGTGCTGCCCACGGGACGCACGCTGCTGCTGCTCGTCGGCGGTGCGGCCACGGCGTGGAAGCAGGTGCTGACGCTGCAGCCGCCCCTCGGGGCGAGCTCGAACCTGCTGGTCGCCCCGTTCCTGCTCGCGCTGGTCGGCGCGGCTGCCGCTGTGGCCACGACGCTGCGCGTGCGGCGTCCGGCGCTCGCGTCGGCAGCGGCAGCAGTCCCGGGGCTGGGTCTCGTGGCCGCCGTGCTGCTCGGCACGCGGCAGACGCTCGCCCCCGTCGTCACAGGACTGGCCCTCGCCCTCGTGCTCACCACCTGGGCGTCGTGGCGATCGGGGGCGCTGCGAGCGCGCCGGGTCGTGGCGGTCGTGGTGCTGGGGGCGTGCGCCGTCGCCGGGGGTGCGGTCGGTGCCCCGTGGGTCGTGGGAGACGCGACGCGCTTCGTGCTGCGTGACGAGATCGTGCCGCCGTTCGACCCGCGCGACTACCCGAGCCCGCTCTCGGCGTTCCGCAAGCTCGTCAAGGAGGACGAGACCACGCTGTTCACGGTCCGCGGCCTGCCTGCGGGTGCGCGCGTCCGGCTGGCCACGATGGACCGGTACGACGGCGTGGTGTGGAACGTCGCGGGGGACGGCTCCGCCGCCGCCTCGGGGGAGTTCCGCCGTGTGGGGCAGACGATCGAGACGGCGGTGCGCGGCGAGGAGGCCACCGTCGAGATCGAGGTCGGCGAGCTCACGGGCGTGTGGCTGCCCACCGTGGGGCAGGCGCGAGCCGTCGAGCTCGGGGGCGGCCGCCAGGGCGACCTCCGCTTCAACGACGCGACCGGCGCGGCTGTGCTCACGAGCGGCCTCGAGCCCGGTCTGACGTACACGCTCGACGTCGTGGTGCCGACCGTCCCCGACGACGCGACCATCGGTGACGCGGCTGCGGCCCCCGTGCTGGTGCCGGGCGTGAGCGCGGTGCCCGACGTGGTGGGTGCGACGGCGGCCTCGATCGCCCGGGACGCGGGGACCCCCGTGCAGATCGCCCGCAGCCTGCAGAAGGCCCTCGCGGACGGCGGCTGGTTCAGCCACGGGCTCGACGGCGACCACCCCTCGCTCTCGGGGCACGGCGCGGACCGGATGTCGACGCTGCTGGGTGGCGACCTCATGGTGGGCGACGGGGAGCAGTACGCCTCGGCGATGGCGCTCATGGCCCGCCAGATGGGCCTGCCCTCGCGCGTCGTGCTGGGCTTCGTCCCGTCGGCGGACGCGGTCGCGGAGGCCGACGGCGGTGCGCTGACGGTCACGGGTGACGCCGTCGAGGCGTGGGTCGAGATCGCGTTCGCGGGGTACGGCTGGGTCGCGTTCGACCCGACGCCGCCGCGCACGCAGACCCCGCAGGAGGAGTCCACGACCACCCCGTCGGACCCCGAGCCGCAGGTCGTGCAGCCGCCCCCCGCGGACCCCGAGCCCGAGCAGGCCCCCGACGACGACACCGAGCAGCCGCAGGCCGAGGACCCGGCCGCGGACGCCGACGACAGTCCCCTGTGGATGCGCGTGGGTGCCGTGGTGGCGGTGGTGGCGGTGCCGCTGCTGGTCCTCGCGAGCCCGTTCGTCGTGGTGCTGGTGCTCAAGGCCCGGCGTCGGCGTCGGCGCCGGCTCGCACCCGACGGCGTCGCCCGGGTCGCGGGCGGCTGGGACGAGGTGCTCGACGCGGCGCACGACCTGCGGCGGCGCACGTCGCCGCTCGCGACGCGTCGCGAGAACGCTGCCCTGCTCGGTGCGGCGTTCGCGGGGGCCGCGCCGGTCGAGGGCGCGCACGTCGCCGCCGTCGTGCGGGTGCTGGCCGAGGAGGCCGACGCCGCGGTCTTCGGTCCGGACGACCCGCCGGCAGCCGCCGTCACGGCGTACTGGGCGCGGGTCGACGCGGCCCTCGCCCACATGCGCGGCAGCGTGCCGAGACGCAGCTGGTGGCGCGCACGGCTGTCGCTCGGCTCGGTGCGTGAACGCCGCCGCGCGGCCCGTTCGGCGCGTTCCGGGCGGCCGCTGCGCCCCCCGCGCCGCACCGCGCGCCGTGCCGGCACCTCGGGCCCGCTCCCGGACCGACGCGACCGGACCCCCGCATGACCGCGACCGCCGAGCTGGAGGTTCCCATCCCATGACGACCGCCCCGCCGCGCTTCGTGGTCCCGGCGCCGTCCGCCCCTCTCGGTCGCCGGGCCACGGCCTTCGTCGTGGACCAGCTGCTCGTGTGGCTCGTCGCCGGCGTGCCGCTCGTGCTGAGCCTGGCCCCGACGCTCGACGCGCTCCGCGCGGGTCGGACGCCGACCGCGGCGACGACCCACCCGGCCGTCCTGGTCGGCGCGACGTCCCTGGGCGTGGTGCTCGTGCTGGTCCAGTGGTGGACGCACGGCACGCACGGCTGGACGATCGGCCGACGGCTGCTCTCGGTGCGCACGCTCGACGTGCGGACGGGTGATCCGCTGGGGCTCTGGCGCGTGCTCGTGCGGGGCCTGGTGGTGGCCGCCGGGGTGCTGGTCTGCGGCGTCGGGCAGGTCGCTGTGCTCGCGTCCCCGTTGTTCGACGCGACCGGGCGCCGGCACGGCTGGCACGACAAGGCGACGGGTTCGGAGGTCGTGGACCTGCGAGGTGTGGGACGCGCGACGACCCGGCGACCTCCGCCCCGTGGTGCCGGGGGACGCGCGTCGGTCGGCGCCCCGCAGCGGACCGGACAGGTGCACGTGGTGCCCGTCTCCGCCGCCGGACCTGCCGCCGAGGCCCTGACCCCGGGGCCCGTCGACGACTGGACGCTGCTGGGTGCGGGTGCGGGTGCGGGTGCGGGTGCGGGTGTGGGCGGGGGTACGCAGGACCCGGCCCGCCAGGACGCCCACGCGGCTGCGTCGCGCCGGCTCGACGCGCTGCTGAGCGAGCGCCGAGGGCCCACGACGGGGTCGCTCGTGCTGCCACCGTTGCACGCCCCGGGGGTCGCCCCTGACGTCGACACCCGCCTGATGCCCGTGGTGCGGCCCGTGCACTTCGTGGGCGACGAGCCCGCAGCGGCCCCGACGGCCGGGCTCGACCCGGGCCTCGACCCCGAGCTCGAGGCCACACGGCGCGCGCCGCTGCGTGCCGACGAGCACGCACCCGTCACGGCTCCCGCGGACGAGGACCAGCACGGCGCCGAGCTCGAGCTGCACGACGGACGCCTGGTCCGGGTGCACGGCAGCGCCCTGGTGGGCCGCAACCCGGTCGCGGTCGACGGGATCCAGGTGATCCGTGTGGTCGACCCGGGGCGCTCGGTGTCGAAGACCCACCTGCAGATCGGTGTCGAGGGCGACGTCGTGTGGGTCGCGGACCGTGGCTCGACCAACGGCACCCTCGTGACGTTGACCGACGGCGCGCAGATCGTGTGCGGGCCCGAGCAGCGGGTGCGGCTCCCGATCGGGGCGACGGTCTCGTTCGGCGACTGCGGTCTGCGGCTCGTTCGGGGTCCCCGGAAGGCCGCGCGCACCTAGGATCGGGCCATGGCACTGCTGCCCGGTCGCCGCATGGAAGCGGTCGAGGTCGTCGAGGACGAACCCGTGCCTGTCGCTGCCCGTGCCCAGGTCACAGGTCCCGAGCCGGTGTCCGGCCCGGGTCGCGCGACCCGCCGGGTCGTCGCCGGTCCGGCGGTCCTGGCCCAGGTCCGGCGCTGGTGGCCCGCCGCGTTCGTGGTCGTCGGCGTCCTGGCGGTCGGCGCGGTCGTCGTGACCCGGAGCGAGAGCGCACGCCTCGACCGGCTGGACGGCGTCGCGGGGCTCGTGCACCCGATCGACAACACGCTGCGGGAGCGCTGGTCGGTGCCGGTCCAGGCCGATGGCGACGTGCTCGCGGCCGGCGGCGGGCTGGCCGTCGTCTCGTCGCAGGGCGGGACGTGGACGGTGACCTCGTACGACTCCGCCACCGGTGCCGAGCGGTGGGGGACAGCCCTCGGCACCGCGGCGTGGGGCGGCACCGAGGGGGGACGGGTGGTCTGCCCGCACTCGGGGGCCGATGTGGGCCCCGACCTGGTGTGCCTCGTCGAGACGCCGAGCGCGGTCTACGCCGCCGGCGCTCTCGGCGCGGCGCGTGAGGCGCCCGTGCGGATCGTGACGTTGAGCTCGGCCGACGGCGTCGCCGTCGGGGGGTGGGCCGTGGCGGGCGACGTCCTGACGGTCGCGCGCGCGGGCGACGACGTCGTGCTCGTGACGCACGCGGTCGACGACCACGTGCTCGCCGAGCGCCTCGACGCGCGGTCCGGTGCGGTCGTGTGGACGTACCGCTCCGAGGTCGCGAGCACGTCGGGCGGGGTCACCACCGTCCCGACGGCCGCGGTGACCGGCTCGCACGTGCACCTGGGGGGCAACGGCGCTGTCGTGCTGGACGTGGACTCGGGCGAGGAGCTCTTCCAGGCGAACCACCTGACCTACACGATCACGGTGTCGGACGGTCGGCGGTTCGGCACCTGGTCGGCGGTCGGGGGCGGGGCGCTGCACGGCGAGTCGGGTCGACGCATCCTGGCCCTGCCGTCGCTCCCGCAGCGGCCCGCGGTGGACGACGGCTCGGCCGACGACCTGGTCGTGCTCGACGGGGGCAGCGACGTCAGCGTCGTCGACGCGGCCTCGGGCGCGGTGCGGTGGCGGCACACGACCGACCTCGACCCGGGCGGCATCGTCGCCGACCGGCTGCTGCTCGCGGGCCCGGGTCGGGCGCTGGGCCTCGACATCCGCTCGGGCGACGTCGTCTGGGACGTGCAGACCGACGCCGCGGCGACATGGGTGCCCGTGACGGACGGCGCCCTCGTGCTGGTCCCCGTCACCGCGGTCGACGGGACGCCGGAGCTCGTGGCGGTGGGCCTCGGCGACGGTGTCCGCTACTGGTCGGTCGAGATCCCGCCGGGGGTGGTCGACGTGAGCGCGCAGGGCGGCAGCCTGGTGGTCCGCACCGACGCCGACCTGCACGTCCTCGGCTGAGCCGAGGAGTCGCGGTTCGGGTGGACGGCGACGCCCGGCCCGGGGGTACAGTGGCCGGGTGCTGGCGTTCGAGCTGCTCCTTCTTCGTCGCCGCGGCGAGGCCTTCTAGGCCGGATCCTCGCCGTGGCGTTCGGTGTGCCGGCTGACTCCCACCGACCCAGCGAAGGACCACCGATGAGCTACCACCACAGCACCCCGCAGCAGCCTTCCGGCATGGCCGTGCACAAGTACCGGCCGTTCCACGAGCAGATCGCCGTCGACCTGCCCGATCGGACCTGGCCCGGCAAGCGCATCTCGAAGGCCCCGCGCTGGTGCGCGGTCGACCTGCGGGACGGCAACCAGGCCCTGATCGAGCCGATGAGCCCCGCCCGCAAGCTCCAGATGTTCGAGCTGCTGGTGCAGATGGGCTACAAGGAGATCGAGGTCGGTTTCCCCTCCGCCTCGCAGACGGACTTCGACTTCGTCCGGATGCTCATCGAGGAGAACCGGATCCCGGACGACGTCGTCATCCAGGTGCTCACGCAGTCCCGTGAGCACCTCATCGAGCGGACGTACGAGGCCATCGCCGGCGCGAAGCGCGCGATCGTCCACCTGTACAACTCGACCTCGACGCTGCAGCGTCAGGTGGTCTTCCGCTCGGACGAGGACGGCATCGTCGACATCGCCGTCTCGGGCGCGCACCTGTGCCGCAAGTACGAGGAGCTCGTCCCCGACACCGAGGTGCTCTACGAGTACTCGCCCGAGTCGTACACGGGCACCGAGCTCGAGTTCGCGGTGCGGATCTGCAACGCGGTGCTCGACGTGCTCGAACCCACGCCCGAGCGCCCGGTGATCATCAACCTGCCCGCGACGGTCGAGATGGCCACGCCCAACGTGTACGCCGACTCGATCGAGTGGATGGGCCGGCACCTGCGCTACCGCGAGAACGTGATCCTCTCGCTGCACCCGCACAACGACCGGGGCACCGGCGTCGCGGCGGCCGAGCTCGGCTACCTGGCGGGGGCCGACCGCATCGAGGGCTGCCTGTTCGGCAACGGTGAGCGCACCGGCAACGTGTGCCTGGTGACGCTCGGCATGAACCTGTTCAGCCAGGGCATCGACCCCGAGATCGACTTCTCCGACCTGGACCACGTGCGGCGCACGGTCGAGCACTGCAACCAGCTGCCCGTGGGCGAGCGGCACCCGTGGGGTGGCGACCTCGTGTTCACGGCGTTCTCGGGGTCGCACCAGGACGCGATCAAGAAGGGCCTGGACGCGATGGAGGTCGAGGCGGTCGCGACGGGCCGCGAGGTCGACGACCTCGTGTGGGCCGTCCCGTACCTGCCGATCGACCCCAAGGACGTGGGGCGCAGCTACGACGCGATCATCCGCGTCAACTCGCAGTCGGGCAAGGGCGGCATCTCGTACCTCATGAAGTCCGAGCGGGACCTGGACCTGCCCCGACGCCTGCAGATCGAGTTCTCGCACGTGGTGCAGGCGCACACCGACGCGCACGGCACCGAGGTCACGGCCGACGAGCTGTGGACGATCTTCAACGACGAGTACCTCCCGGTCGAGCCGGGCGGCCGGCTGGCCCCGTGGGGCCGGTTCGCGCTGCACGGGATGCGGATGACGAGCAGCGAGGCCGGTCCGGTGACGCTCGCCGTCGACGTCGCAGACCGCGGCGAGGTCCGGCTGCTCGAGGGTTCGGGAAACGGCCCGCTCGACGCGTTCCTCGACGCGCTCGCGGGGCTCGGGGCGCGGGTCGCGGTCCTGGACTACGCGGAGCACGCGCTGTCCGCGGGCGGCGACGCGACCGCGGCCGCCTACGTCGAGTGCGCGGTCGGCGACCAGGTGCTGTGGGGGGTCGGCATCGACCCGTCGACCACCACGGCGTCGCTCAAGGCCATCATCTCGGCGATCAACCGCGCGGAGCGCTGACCACCCTCGACGTCCACCGCACGGTCCGAGCCGCCGTGCCGTTCCGCACCCGCCGGGGTCGCGGCCGGCGCGGCGGCTCGTCGTCGTGCGGGACCTGAGACGGGTGTGACCACGTAGTGGACGCCGACTGTCTGGGTGAATCCTCGGCGTTCAGGGACCCCACCTGGGTGAACCTGGTCCGCGACGTCGCTCGCGAGGGAGCAGGCTGCCGATCGGAATGGTCGTCCGGCCCGGAACCAGGGCGCACCTGAGCGTGCGGAGCAGAGAGGTGGGACCCATCCACCAAGAGCTCGTCGTGGTGTCCGAGTTCGGCCCGCTCGACACCCTGGCCGCCCAGGCCTTCTGGGTGTACGCGCATGGCGACCAGCGCGAGTCCCTGACGTTGTGCGCGCACGGCATCGCGGTCGCGGAGGCGATGGGCGACGAGGCGACGGTCCGCTACCTGCTGTTCACGCGGGGCCGGTGCCTGACCGAGCTGGGTGAGATCGACGCGGCGGTGGCGTGCGCCGACGAGCTGCTCGCCCGCACCCACGGCGACGCGTTCCCGTACTGGCGCGCCAAGGCGCTGTGCGTGCGGGCCCTCGCGACGACCCGGCTGGGTGCGATGCACGAGGTCGTGGACCTGCTCGGCGAGGCCTGGGTGCTGGTCGGGCGGCCCGACGGTCGCATCTACAACCAGATCTCGGCCGCCGTCGTGCTCGCGGACGCCCTGCGCCTCGCCGAGCTCTACGAGCAGTCCGACGCGCTGGTGTTCCGGCTTTGCGCCCTCGTCGATCTGTCCCTGCAGCCCAGCGTGCTGATCGACTCGATGCGCACGCTCGCGGAGTGGGGTGCCCGGCTGCTCGTGCTCGGGTTCCGGCGAGAGGCGTCGGCGACGTTCCGGCTGCTCGCGTCGCGCACCCTGCTGCTGCGCCGCGTGGTCGCCCTGACCGGGCAGGTCGAGCACCTCCCGTTCGCGGACGCGTCCGACCTCGTCGCATGCGTCGGGCTCGGTGACTACGCCGGCGGGCTCGCGCTGGCACGGCGCGCGGGGGCAGCGCTCGAGCTGCGGCGCGGGCGGATCGAGTGGCTCATGGCCACGTGCGCGCACGGGATGGCTCTGACGTTCACCGGGCACCACGCGCGCGCCGAGGCGCTCATGGTCGAGCTGCGGCTCGAGGCCGTGGCCCTCGACCGCGAGGTGTGGATGGAGGCCGCCGACGCGGTCCGCCTGCAGGCGGCGCTCGGTCGGCACGGCGACCACCCGGCGGTCGGGCACGCGTCGGCCATGTTCCGGCGCCTCGCGCACCGGACGTGGCGGGACCGCGAGTCGCGCTTCGAGGCCGTGCTCGACAAGGTCCACATCCTCGAGCTGCGGGAGCAGAGCGCCCGGGCGACCGCGTTGAGCACGCAGGACGAGCTCACGGGGGTGGGCAACCGGCGCGTGATCCACGACGTGCTGGACGGGGCCGACGCGCCGGTGACCGGCGTGTTCGTGGACGTCGACGACTTCAAGCGGGTCAACGACGCGCACTCGCACGTGATCGGCGACGCGGTCCTGGTCCGCCTCGCCGGGGTGCTCCGGGCCGTCTCGCGCCCCGGGGACACGGTCGCGCGGTTCGGCGGGGACGAGTTCGTGGTGCTGCCCGGGCCGGGTCCCGGTGCGTCGGTGCGCGAGCTCGAGCGTCTCGCGAACCGGATCGTGCGCGAGGTCCGGGCGTTCGACTGGGAGTCCATCGAGGTCGACCTGCAGGTCACGGTGTCGGTGGGCGTCGCCCAGGTCCGGCGCGGCGAGGAGCTGTTCGCGGCCCTGAGCCGGGCCGTGCGGGCCGCCAAGCGCGGCGGACGTGACCAGCTGGTCGTCGCCGAAGGATAATGGCGGGGTGAGCCTCTACCGCGACGAGGCCATCGTGCTGCGCACCCACAAGCTGGGCGAGGCCGATCGCATCGTGACCCTCCTGACCCGCACCCACGGCAAGGTCCGTGCCGTGGGCAAGGGCGTGCGCCGCACCTCCTCGCGCTTCGGCTCGCGGCTCGAGCCGTTCATGCACATCGACGTCCAGCTCAGCACCGGCCGCTCGCTCGACATCGTGTCCCAGGTCGAGACGATCGGGGCGTACGGCCGCCCGGTGTGCGAGGACTACGCGCTGTACACCGCGGGCGCCGTGATGCTCGAGACGGCCGAGCGGCTCGTCGAGGACGAGCACGAGCCCTCCCTGCAGCAGTACTGGCTGCTCGTGGGTGCGGTGCGCTCGCTCGCGGCGCGTGAGCACGCGCCCGGGCTGGTGCTCGACTCCTACCTGCTGCGTGCGCTCGCGATCGCCGGCTGGGCGCCCAGCTTCACGGACTGCGCCCGCTGCGGGCGTCCCGGGCCGCACCACTCGTTCGCCGTCGCGCAGGGTGGTGCCGTGTGCCAGGCGTGCCGGCCCCCCGGGGCGACGTCACCGGCCCCTGAGACGTTCGTGCTGCTCGCGTCGCTGCTGGGCGGTGACTGGCGGCAGGTCGAGGCGAGCGCCGAGCGGCACCGGCGTGAGGCCAACGGGCTGGTCGCGGCATACTGCCAGTTCCACCTCGAGCGCCAGCTGCGCTCGTTGCCCATGGTCGAGAGGGTCTGATGCCGATCGCTCCGCCGCCGCACCCCAGCGGCGCCCGCCCCCCTGCCATCCCCGCGGAGCTCGTCCCGCAGCACGTCGCCATCGTCATGGACGGCAACGGGCGCTGGGCCAACGCCCGTGGCCTGCCCCGGACCGCCGGTCACGCGGCCGGTGAGGCGTCGCTGCTCGACGTCGTCGCGGGCGCCATCGAGATCGGCGTGAAGCACGTCTCGGTGTACGCGTTCTCCACGGAGAACTGGAAGCGTTCGCCCGACGAGGTGCGCTACCTCATGGGGTTCAACCGGGACGTGCTGCGTCGCCAGCGGGACACCATGAACGACTGGGGCGTGCGGGTGCGCTGGGCCGGGCGTCGCCCCCGCCTGTGGCGCTCGGTGATCAAGGAGCTCGAGACCGCCGAGGAGGTCACGCGCGGCAACGACACGTGCACCCTGACGATGTGCGTGAACTACGGCGGACGCGCCGAGATCGCCGACGCGGTGCAGGCCATCGGGCGCGAGGTCGCGGCGGGCCGGCTCGACCCGGCCAAGATCACCGAGAAGACCATCGCCCGGCACCTCGACGAGCCGGACCTGCCCGACGTCGACCTGTTCCTGCGCACCTCGGGGGAGCAGCGCACGTCCAACTTCATGATCTGGCAGTCCGCGTACGCCGAGCTCGTGTTCCTCGACGAGCCGTGGCCCGAGGTGGACCGTCGGCACCTGTGGCGCGCCGTCGAGACGTACGCGCGGCGCGACCGGCGTTTCGGGGGAGCGGTCGACCAGCCCGTCGCGTAGCCGACCAGGTCTCGACAGGGGGTCGGGGGTCACCGCTAGCGTGCAGGGCATGACACTCACCGTGGAGTCGATCACGTTCGACGCGACCGACGCGCTCACGCTGGCCGCGTGGTGGGCCGCACAGACCGGCGGGGTGGTGCAGGACGAGCCCGACCCGGCCTTCGTTCTGGTCACGCCCGGTCCGGCGGGTGGCCTGACGCTCGGGTTCCAGCAGGTGGCCTCGCCCACCCCGGGCAAGAACCGCGTGCACCTCGACTGCTCGGTGGCCGATCGCGGGGCGGAGGTCGCCCGGCTCCGGGGTGCCGGTGCCGCGTTCGTGGCCGAGCACCGCGTGGACGGCTTCGAGTGGACGGTGCTGGCCGACCCCGAGGGCAACCAGTTCTGCGTCACCAGCCCCCAGCCCTGAGCGCTCAGCCCTGAGCTCTCGACCCTCGGCAACGGGCAGCGGACCGGGGTCGACCCCCAGGGCTCAGTCCGGCGGGCCGACCTGGGCGACCTGACGGACCGGCTCGACCTCTGCCCGTGCAGACCGGCGGTGTCGCACCCACCACGTCGCGGCCGCTGCGAGCACGAGCACGCCCGCGGCGAGCCCCCACGGGGACTCGGCGGCGAGCGCCGCGGCCGCCCACACGGCCCCGAGACCCACGGTGCCCCAGATGAAGGCCCAGGCGATGGCGCCGGGGATCGAGGCGAGCGTGAACCGCAGGTACGGCATGCGGGTCACGCCGGCGGCGACGAGCACGGCCGTCTGCGCGCCGACGGTCAGGTAGGCGAGGGTCACGGCGACCGGGCCCCAGCGGTGCACGGCCTGCGTCGCGCGCTGCGCGGGGACGGTCGAGCCCCAGCTCGCGGCGCGGGTCCGGGTCGCGGTCCACCAGCGCGGACCACGACCGGTGGCCGCGAGCCGCCCGGCGCCGACCGATGCGGCCCGGCCCACCCAGTACGTCGCGTGCGACCGCGCGAGCACGATGACGACGAGCGCGACGACGACCAGCCAGAACGGTCGCCCGCCCAGCCCGTACGAGTCCGCGACGTCAGTCATGGGCGACGATCCTACGAGACGCGTCTGTGGGGCGGCCGGGCCGTCAGTCCCGAGCGGTCGACGCCAGCAGGACGTCGTCGGGCACGTCGGGGTGGGGGTCCTCGTGCGCGGGTGGACGGCGCAGGAAGGGGCGCAGCGTCGCGGCGACCGCGTACACGAGGATCGCCAGCACCACGATGGTGGCCCCCGGCGGGTAGTCCTGCCAGTACGTGATCGACAGGCCGACCACGCTCACGGCGACCCCGATCGCGCTCGCGACCACCATGGTGCGGTGGAACGAGCGCGAGAAGATCTGCGCGATCGCGACCGGCACGATCATCAGGGCGCTCACCAGCAGCAGCCCCACCACGCGCATCGCGACCGTCACCGTCAGCGCGGCGATCGTGGCGATCAGCATGTTGAGCACGCGCACGGGCAGGCCGGACGCGGTGGCGAACTCCTCGTCGTAGCTCACCGAGAACAGCGCTGTGCGCAGGCCGAAGCCCGCGAGCAGCACGAGCGCGGCGAGCGCGACGGTCCAGCCCAGGTCGCCGG
The DNA here is from genome assembly GCF_044392165.1 of Cellulomonas sp. P22. Classification (NCBI taxonomy): domain Bacteria; kingdom Bacillati; phylum Actinomycetota; class Actinomycetes; order Micrococcales; family Cellulomonadaceae; genus Cellulomonas; species Cellulomonas sp. P22. Next base: position 60,552 of record NZ_JBISBW010000003.1, on the reverse strand, counting down.
TCGACACGGTCGAGATGGACCCGAACAGGTAGCTCATGAGATTCGCGTTCGTCCCGCCCGCGACCTTGATGAGCAGCACGCCGCCCGCGATGCCGCCGTAGAACATGATCGCGAGCGCGAGGTCGCCGCTGGTGCGCCCGCGCTCGCGCACGAGCTCGATGACGACCGACCCGACGATCGCCGCGACGACGGCGCCGGGCACGGCGAGGGTGTCGTCGGGGGTCAGGTGCGCCCAGTTGCCCACGAGCCACCCGAGGGCGACACCGGTGAGCGCGACGTGCCCGATCCCGTCGCCCATGAGCGAGAGCTTGCGCTGCACGAGGAACGTGCCGACGACGGGCGCGGCGGCGCCCACGAGCACGGCCGCGAGCAGCGCACGCTGCATGAGCGGCCACTCGAGCATCGCGACGAGCTGGTCGACCCACGTCATGGTGTGACCTCGATGGTGATCGGGCCCGAGCCGGGCGGTTCCGGGTCAGAGTGCGGGTGGGTGTGCTCGTGCCCGGGCTCGCCGTGCTCGTCGCGTGCCTGCGGCGGTGCGCCGTCGTGCACCACGCGGCCGTGGCGCAGCACCACGGCGCGCTGGATGAGCGGGGCGAACGCGCCGAGCTCGTGCAGGATCACCAGCACCGTGGCGCCGCGGCCGTGCAGCTGCTGGACGGCCTCGACGAACGTCTCCTGGGTGGGGATGTCGACGCCCGCGGTGGGCTCGTCGAGCACGAGCAGCTCGGGCTCGCGCACCAGGGCCCGGGCGATCAGCACGCGCTGCTGCTGCCCGCCCGAGAGCTCGTGCGCGGGGCGCTTCGCGCGGTCCGCGAGCCCGACGGCCGTGAGGGCCTCGAGTGCGCGGCCCTTCGCGTCGCGGGGCGGCCGCAGGCGGCGACCGCTGAGCAGGCCCGAGGTGACGACCTCGAGCGCCGTCGCGGGCACCCCGGTGGCCGCCGGCAGGCGCTGGGGCACGTAGCCGACGCGCGACCACGGGGTCGCGGTGCCCAGCGGGGCGCCGAACAGCCGGACGGTCCCGGCGTCGGTGGGCACGATGCCGAGCAGCGCCCGCACGAGCGTCGACTTGCCCGAGCCGTTGGCCCCGAGCAGCGCGACGACCTCGCCCGCGTCGATCGTGAGGTCGATGCCGCGCAGGATCTGGTGGCCGCCCAGGGCCACGCCGAGCTCGTCGGCCTGGACGACGGGTGCGGCGCTCATGCGCAGACCAGCGCCGTGCGCAGGGCGTCGAGGTTGGACTCGGCCACGCTGAGGTACGTCTGGTCGCCCGTGACGCCCTCGATCGGGTCGAGCACCGCGGCCTCGATCCCGAGGTCGGAGGCGAACGTCTGGGCGACCTTGGGGCTCACGAGGGTCTCGAAGAAGATCGTGCTCACTCCTTCCTGCGCGACCACGTCGCGGATCTCGACGAGCCGGGCCGGCGAGGGCTCGGCGTCGGGGTCGATGCCGGAGATGCCGACCTCCTCGAGGTCGTAGCGGTCGGCCAGGTAGCCGAACGCGGTGTGGGAGGTCACGAAGACGCGCTGCTCGCACGTGGCCAGGCCCTGCGCGTAGTCCGCGTCGAGGTCGCCGAGCCGTTGCGTGAGGGCGGCGGAGTTCGCTGCGTAGTCGTCGGCGTGGTCGGGGTCGATCTCGGAGAGCTGCTGGGCGACCGCGTCCGCGACGGGTACGAGCAGCGTCGGGTCGAGCCAGAAGTGCGGGTCGAGCGTGCCGTGGTCGTCGTGCCCGTCTGCCTCCTCGACGTGCTCGTCGGCGAACGGGACGAGCGGCGTCACCTGGGCCGCGTCGACCACGTGTGCGGGGGAGGTCGAGGCGACGGCGTCGTCGACCGCGGGCTGGAAGCCGGCGAGGTAGACCACCAGGCCGACGTCGCGGAGCTCGTTGACCTGGCGGGGGGAGAGCTCGAGGTCGTGCGGCTCGGCGCCGGGCGGGGTCAGCGAGCTCACGTCGACCAGGTCGGCGCCGACCTGCTGGGCGACGAACTGGAGCGGGTAGAAGGAGGCAGCGACCCTGAGGCGACCGTCGTCCTCGTCGGTCGGGGTCGTGCCGCACGCGGCGAGCGGGAGCACCGCCAGCGCGAGCGTGACGGCGAGGCCCCGACGGGCGCGTCGTGGTGAGGACATGGGGATCATTCTCATTAGACTGAGAATCGTTGTCAATTCGATCGACCGACGGGTGGCTGTTGCGGGTGCCTCCCGCGTCACGCCGGTAGCCTCGTCCCGGAGCCTCCACCAGCCAGGCGGGGGCACGCGAGAACAAAGTGAGTGTGAGCCGTGGCCCCGTCCCGTCTTGACGCCGTCACCTCCCTGGCCAAGCGCCGGGGCTTCGTCTTCCCGTCCGGTGAGATCTACGGCGGCACGCGCTCCGCCTGGGACTACGGACCGCTGGGCGTCGAGCTCAAGGAGAACATCAAGAAGCAGTGGTGGCGCACGATGGTCACCGGCCGTGACGACATCGTCGGGCTCGACTCGTCGGTCATCCTGCCGCGCAAGGTCTGGGTCGCCTCGGGCCACGTCGGGGTGTTCACCGACCCGCTCGTCGAGTGCCTGAGCTGCCACAAGCGGTTCCGCGAGGACCACCTGCTCGAGGAGTTCGAGGAGAAGAAGGGCCGCGCGCCCGAGAACGGCCTCGGCGACATCGCGTGCCCGAGCTGCGGCACGCGTGGTCAGTGGACCGAGCCGCGCGACTTCAACATGATGCTCAAGACGTACCTCGGCCCGGTCGAGGACGAGTCCGGGCTGCACTACCTGCGCCCCGAGACCGCGCAGGGCATCTTCGTGAACTTCGCCAACGTCGTGACGACCAGCCGCAAGAAGCCGCCGTTCGGCATCGGCCAGATCGGCAAGTCGTTCCGGAACGAGATCACCCCCGGCAACTTCATCTTCCGCACGCGCGAGTTCGAGCAGATGGAGATGGAGTTCTTCGTCGAGCCCGGCACCGACGAGCAGTGGCACCAGTACTGGATCGACGCGCGCACCGACTGGTACGTCGACCTGGGCCTGGACCGCGACAACCTGCGCCTGTACGAGCACCCGCAGGAGAAGCTCTCGCACTACTCCAAGCGGACCGTCGACATCGAGTACCGGTTCGGGTTCCAGGGCAGCGAGTGGGGCGAGCTCGAGGGCATCGCGAACCGCACGGACTTCGACCTGAAGACCCACTCCGAGCACTCCGGCCAGGACCTGTCGTACTTCGACCAGGCCAAGAACGAGCGCTGGGTGCCGTACGTGATCGAGCCCGCAGCCGGTCTGACGCGCTCTCTCATGGCGTTCCTGGTCGAGGCGTACACCGAGGACGAGGCGCCCAACACCAAGGGCGGCGTCGACACCCGCACCGTGCTCAAGCTCGACCCGCGCCTCGCGCCGGTCAAGGCCGCGGTGCTGCCGCTCAGCCGCAACGAGGCGCTCTCGCCCAAGGCCCGCGACCTCGCGGCCGAGCTGCGCCGTAGCTGGAACGTGGAGTTCGACGACGCCGGTGCCATCGGTCGCCGGTACCGCCGCCAGGACGAGATCGGCACGCCGTTCTGCATCACCGTCGACTTCGACACGCTCGACGACCAGGCCGTGACGATCCGCCACCGCGACGACATGTCGCAGGAACGGGTCGCGCTCGACCAGGTCACGGCGTACCTCGCGACGCGTCTCGTCGGCGCCTGACGTCCTGGTGCGGGCGGGGTGGCCGTGCTGTCACGGCACCCCGCCCGCACCGGCACCGACGCGTCGCGGCGGAGTAGCGTCGGGCCGGTGACCGACCTGGATGAGCAAGGCCGCCCAGAGCCACCCCTCTCGGGCGACGAGACGCAGACCCTGCTGGGCTTCCTGGACTTCCATCGCGCCACGCTGGCCTGGAAGTGCTCCGGGCTCGGTGCGGAGGCGCTGCGTGCCACGACCGGTGCCTCGTCGATGACGTTGGGCGGGCTGCTCAAGCACCTGGCCTTCGTCGAGCACGACTGGTTCTCGCGGTCGCTGCACGGGAACGAGCGGGGGGCGCCGTGGAACGCGGTGGACTGGGAGGGCGACCCCGACTGGGAGTGGCGCTCGGCCGCCCAGGACACCCCTGAAGAGCTGCTGGCGCTGTGGCAGGACGCCGTGGCGCGCTCTCGCGAGCTGGTGGCCCAGACCCTGGCCGACGGTGGCGGCCTGGACACCCCGGCCCGGCGGCCGTGGTCGGACGGGCGGGCACCGAGCCTGCGGTGGATCCTGGTCCACATGATCGAGGAGTACGCCCGCCACAACGGCCACGCCGACCTGCTCCGGGAGTCGGTCGACGGGCTCGTCGGCGAGTAGCGCGCGGCTCACGCAGAGGCAGGGTCCCGTCCACCCTCGTGGACGGGACCCTGCCTCGTGTGCTGGTCGTGCGGGTCGAGCGGGTCTTCCGGTCAGCGCGCGCCGGCGGTGACCGGGGTCGAGGCGCCTGCGACGTCGTCGGTCGTCGGCCGGTTGGCCAGGGCGACCTTCTGGTACGCGGCGAGCTCGACGTAGAGCTCGTCCTTGAGCGGGTTGCGCTTCGTGGTGGCGATGCGGTGCACCTGGTAGACGGCGACGGCCACGTTGACGACGAGCGAGATCGCGCTCACCACGAACAGCGCCTTCGGGTCGTGCGTGGAGTCGACAGCGAACTTCGAGTCGGTCACGAACGCCGGCACGGCCATCGTGAACATCATCCAGAACGCGAGGGTCTGGGCCCGGTGCTGCAGCCAGGCGCCCTTCTTGATGAAGAACGCGGGGATCGTGCACGAGATGAGCAGCGCGGCGCCGGCGTAGAACGCGTGGTTGCCGACGCAGTTGTAGACGTACGCGAAGTTCCACAGGTCGTACGCGATGATCCAGAACCACAGCATGTCGGGCCAGATCATGTCCTTCTTGCGGCCCTTGCCGATGAAGATGCCGGCCCACCCGCAGATCGTGAGCAGGTTGAGGAGGCCAGCGATCCCGTTCATGACGTTCCAGCTGCCGCCGACCATCGTGACGCCGTCGACGACGCCGTCCATGGTCGTCACCTGGAAGTCGCGGATGACGGCCTCGAGGATGTTGAGCGCGAGGATCGCGGCGGGGAACATCAGCGCGTACTTGTTGCGCGCGAGGCGGGGGCTGAAGCGCAGCGCCATGAAGCCCAGGCACCCGGCGAGCGCCGAGTAGACCTTGACCCAGTGGAACCAGCTGCCGGTGCTTGAGCCGGGTCCTGCGGTGGTGGGCCACACGAAGATCGTCAGCACGATCGGCAGCACGATGAAGAACGCGACGCTCGCCCACTTGCTGGCGCGGGCGATCTCGTTGGCGAGCATGAGGGCGGCGACGACCGCGACGAACATGAGCGCGGAGTACCAGGGGATCGACTCGAACAGGAACATCGTCGTCCAGTCCTTCGGGGAGGGGGATGGAGGGGGTGCTATGCGGTGGGGTCGGACGGCGGGGGCCCGAGGGCCAGGGTCTGCCGGACGATCCCGATGAGGACGCGGTCCTCGGTCTCGGGGTGGGCTCGCACCAGGGCGATCAGGCCGTACACGAGGACGGAGAACGTCTCGCGGACGTGCTGGATCGCGATGTCGTGGCGCAGTGCGTACGCCTCGACCGTCGTGCGGCTGAAGCAGTCGACGACGGCCTCGACGGCACGGTCGACGAACTGGTGGTAGACGGCCGCGTTCTCGGCGCGCTGCAGCCCGGCACGCAGCGGGTCGGTCGGGCGCAGCTGGCGGCGGAACAGCTCGATGCAGCGAGTGAGGGCGCCTTCGATGTCACCTTCGACGCGCGACGCATCCCATTCCTGGACGCTTTCGACGAATTCATCGACATACGCGTCGAGAATGGCGTCGACGAGCGTGTCCTTGTCCTCGAAATAGTGGTAGACGAGCCCGCGGGTGATTCCCACGCGGGCGGCGATGTCGGAGATGGTCGTCTTGGCGATGCCCCTCTCGGCGAACAGCTGCCGGGTCGCCGTGAGGATCTCGTCGCGCCGCTCGTCGGGCGTCCTGACCGTGCGGACGGGGGTGTCCCGGGTGGGCCCCTTCGCGGTCATCGTGCCTCCCTCGGTCGTCCGGTGGCCGAGGCGTCTGCCGCGTCGGTGCGCCCACCATGGCATTCCATTGACACAGTGTCAACGCACATTCGTCAATGGCGAGAAAATGGGGACCTAGGTCCTGGGTGAAACAGCGGGAAAACTCGCTGCACGCGTCTTCCGTCGCGCGCGGCGGGGCGCTGAGACCTCATGACATCTGTCACGGCAGACGCGTGACGCACGGCGGGGGAGCGGGCGCCCGGCGGACGCGATGCTCGTGCCATGTCCACACCACCCCGCCCCGCAGCGACACCGGACCGGTCCGGCTCCCGCCCTCCGAACGCCCTCGAGCTCCGCGGTCTGACCAAGTCGTTCGGCAGCGTTCGCGCGGTCGACGGCCTCGACCTCGAGATCGCCCCGGGCGAGGTCGTCGCGTTCCTCGGCCCGAACGGGGCCGGCAAGACCTCCACGATCGACATGGCGCTCGGGCTGTCGAAGCCCGACGCGGGCACCGCTCGGGTGTTCGGGCTCACGCCCGCCGAGGCCATCGCCCGGGGGCGGGTGTCGGCTGTCATGCAGAGCGGGGGCCTGCTCAAGGACCTCACCGTCGCGGAGACCGTCGAGCTCACAGCCTCGTTCTTCGCGGCCGCCAGGCCCGTCGCCGAGGTCCTCGAGCGGGCCGGGATCGTCGAGATCGCGGGCCGCCGCGTCGGCGCGTGCTCGGGCGGCCAGCAGCAGCGGCTGCGGTTCGCGATGGCCCTGGTGCCCGATCCCGACCTCCTCGTGCTCGACGAGCCCACGACCGGCATGGACGTCGAGGGTCGCCGTGAGTTCTGGTCCGCGATCCGGGAGGACGCCGCTCGGGGGCGCACCGTCGTGTTCGCGACGCACTACCTCGACGAGGCCGACGCGTACGCCGACCGGATCGTGCTCGTGCGCCACGGACGTGTGGTGGCCGACGGCAGCGCCGCCCAGATCAAGAACGTGGCCGCGGGCCGCATCGTCTCCGCGACCCTCCCCGGGGCCCGGCCCGAGATGCTCGCGGCGCTGCCCGCCGTCGACCGCGCCGAGGTGCGCGGCGACCGGGTGCTGCTGCACACCACCGACTCCGACGCCGTCACGCGCCACCTGCTCACGGCGACGTCAGCCACGGACCTCGAGGTCGCGAGCCTGGGTCTCGAGGACGCCTTCCTCGCGCTGACCTCGGACCCCGCACCGGACCTCGCCGCACCGACCCACGAGATGAGCCACCGATGAGCACCCTGACCGCACCCGCCGCGCCCCGTTCCGTGCAGCCGTCCGCGACGGCGCCCCGTCGGCCTCGACTGCTGCACCCCACCTACCTGCGGATCGAGCTGCGGCGGATGCTGCGCAACCGGCGCTCGGCCATCATCACGCTCGGACTGCCCGCTGTGCTCCTGCTGCTCTTCGGCACCCAGGAGGAGTACCGGACCATGGATGCCGGGCGCGGGAACGTGACGTTCTACGTGACGGTCTCGATGGGCCTGTACGGCGCGATGCTCGCCACGTCGAGCGGCGGTGCGTCGGTCGCGGTCGAGCGGGCCCAGGGGTGGAGCCGGCAGCTGCGCATGACCCCCCTGCGGCCCGTGGCCTACGTGCTCACCAAGATCGTGGCGGCGATGACCCTCGGTCTCGCGTCGGTGCTCGTCGTCGACGTGGTCGGGGCCCTGTCTGGCGCGTCGGCGGAGCCGTGGGTGTGGGTGGCGACCGGCGTCGCGGCCTGGCTCGGCTCGTCGATCTTCGCGGCCTTCGGACTGTTCCTGGGCTTCGTCTTCCCCGCGGAGAACGTGATGCAGGTGCTCGGCCCGGGGATCGCCGTGCTCGCGTTCGCCGGCGGGCTGTTCATGCCGCTCGGTGACGGCCTGTTCGCCACCATCGCCCAGTTCACGCCGCTGTACGGCCTGGCCGAGCTGACGCGCGCCCCGCTCACGGGTGACGGGGTGGGTCTCGCGTCTGTCGTCAACGTGACCGTGTGGGCCGGGCTGTTCGTCACCGGTGCGGTCTGGCGGTTCCGTGGTGACACGGCCCGCGCCTGAGGGTCCGGCACAGAACGTCCTGGTCAGAGCGATAGCGTGACGGCCGTGAGCACCCGCGAGGCCGTCCCGACGCGCACGTCCACCGCGCCGCGGGGGGCCGACGACCCCGCGCCGGGCGCGCGCTCCGAGGGTGCCCTGCGACGGCTCCTGTCCCGGTCCACGATCACCCCACCGCTGTTCGGCGCGATGTGGCTCGTCTACCTCTCCTACCCCTGGACCGCGGCGTGGCGGGCGCCCTCGGGCCCGGGGCGGGTGGTGTCGCTGGTCAGCGTGGCGGTATTCGCGCTCGTCTTCCTCACGTCGCTCGTCGAGATGCGCGGGTGGCGACGCGGTGGGCAGCACGGACCGCGCGCGCCTCACGCTGTGCTCTACCTGGCCGCGCTCGCGGTGCTCAACGTGGGCATGGCTGTCTCCGCGGGGGAGGAGGCCTTGGCCGGCCTGGTGTTCCTGGCCGTCGCGGCGGTCTTCCTGCTCTCCCGGCGGGAGGCGGTCGCCGTCGTCGTCGTGCTCACGGCGGCCGGTGAGGGGCTGCCGCGGCTCCTCCCGACGTGGGAGAGCACGGACATGATCGGCATCCAGATCGTCCTCGCGGCCTTCGCCGTGTTCGGTCTCGCGCAGCTCATGACCCGCAACGCGCAGCTCGCGCGGGCCCGTCAGGAGGTCGCCGACCTGGCCGTGAGCCACGAACGCGAGCGCCTGGCCCGGGACGTGCACGACCTGCTCGGCCACTCGCTCACCGTCATCACCGTCAAGGCCGAGCTCGCGGGCCGGCTCCTCGGCTCCGATGTCGAGGGTGCGGCGCGAGAGGTCGCGGACATCGAGCGGCTCGCCCGGGCCGCGCTCGCGGACGTGCGGGCCACCGTCTCGGGGATCCGGGCGACCGGGCTCGTGAACGAGCTGGCCTCGGCCCGCGCCGCGCTCGAGGCAGCGGGCATCGAGGCCGTGCTCCCGGGAGCCGTGGACGAGGTGGACCCCCGGCTGCGCGACCTCTTCGGCTGGTCGGTGCGCGAGGGGGTGACCAACGTGCTGCGTCACTCGGGGGCGCGGCGCTGCGAGGTGCTGATCACCCCCTCCACGCTCCTGGTCCGCGACGACGGGTGCGGCCCGGCCCCCAGACCCGGCGACACGCAGGGCGCCGGGAACGGGCTGGTGGGTCTGCGTGAGCGCGCCGAAGCGGTCGGGGCCGGCGTGAGCGTGGGCCGCGGCCCCGACGGCGGCTTCGAGCTGCGGGTGGGTGCCCGATGAGCCCGCTGCGCCTCCTCCTCGCCGACGACCAGGCGCTCGTGCGCGGTGCGCTCGCCGCCCTGCTGGGCCTCGAACCGGATCTGGAGGTCGTCGCCCAGGTGTCCCGCGGCGACGAGGTCGTGGCGGCGGCGCTCGAGCACCGCCCGGACGTCGCGCTGCTCGACGTCGAGATGCCGGGCGCCGACGGGATCACGGCCTGCGCCGCGCTCGTGGCGGCTCTGCCCACCTGTCGCGTGCTGGTCGTCACCACGTTCGGGCGCCCGGGGTACCTGCGGCGCGCGCTCGCGGTCGGGGCCTCCGGGTTCGTCGTCAAGGACACCCCGTCCGCCCAGCTCGCGGACGCGGTGCGCCGGGTGGCCGCCGGGCTGCGGGTCGTGGATCCGGCCCTCGCGGTCGAGTCGCTCGCGGCCGGCGTGAGCCCGCTCACCGACCGGGAGCTCGACGTGCTGCGGGCGGCGCAGTCGGGGGGCACCGTCGCGGACGTCGCCCGCGGTCTGTTCCTGTCCGAGGGGACGGTGCGCAACCACCTCTCGTCGGCGATCGGCAAGACCGGCGCCCGCACCCGTGCGGAGGCGGTGCGGATCGCCGAGGAGAACGGCTGGCTGATCGGCTGACCCCCTGGTCGGGGCCGCTGACGAGCGCGGGACGACGACCCCGGCGGCGGGTGGGGGACAATCGACGGGTGCCGTCCTTGACCCAGACCCCCGTGAACCCCGCGGCCGCCACGCCGGCGCCCGTGCTCCCGCCCCTGCGCATCGGGCCCCTGACCATCGACATCCCCGTGGTGCTGGCGCCGATGGCCGGGGTCACGAACGCCGCGTTCCGGCGGTTGTGCCGTGAGTCGGGGGCCGGGCTGTACGTCGCCGAGATGGTCACCTCGCGCGCCCTGGTGGAGCGGGGTGAGGAGTCGATGCGGATCATCTCGCACGAGCCCGACGAGAAGCCGCGCTCGGTGCAGGTCTACGGGGTCGACCCCGTGACCGTGGGGGCCGCGGTCCGCCTGATCGCCTCGGAGGACCGCGCCGACCACATCGACCTGAACTTCGGGTGCCCGGTGCCGAAGGTCACCCGCCGCGGCGGGGGAGCGGCGCTGCCCTGGAAGCGGGACCTGTTCCGCTCGATCGTGAGCGCCGCGGTCGACGCGGCCTCCCCGTACGGCGTGCCGGTCACAGTGAAGATGCGCAAGGGCATCGACGCCGACCACCTGACCTACCTGGAGGCCGGGCTCGTCGCGCAGGAGATCGGGGTCGCTGCGGTCGCGCTGCACGCGCGGACGGCCGCCGACTACTACTCGGGCACGGCGGACTGGGAGGCCATCGCACGTCTCAAGGAGACCGTGACGGACATCCCGGTGCTCGGCAACGGCGACATCTGGTCGGCCGAGGACGCGCTCGCGATGGTCGCGCAGACCGGGTGCGACGGCGTGGTGGTCGGCCGTGGCTGCCAGGGGAGGCCCTGGCTGTTCGCGGACCTCGCGGCGGCCTTCTCCGGGTCCGACGAGCGCCGCCGCCCGGGCCTGGGCGAGGTCGCCACGGTGGTGCGCCGTCACGCGGAGCTCATGGTCGAGACGTTCGGCGAGGAGTCCAAGGCGCTGCGGGAGATGCGCAAGCACATGGCCTGGTACTTCAAGGGGTACGTGGTCGGGGGCGAGCTGCGGGCCAAGCTCGGTCTCGTCTCGACCCTGGCCGAGCTCGACGACCGGCTCGCGGCCCTCGACCTCGACCAGCCGTATCCCGGTGAGGGGGCGGAGGGCCAGCGCGGCCGGGCGGGCTCGCCCAAGCGGCCGTCCCTGCCCGAGGGGTGGCTCGAGTCGCGCGACCTGTCGGACGCGTTCCGCCGGGCGCTGCACGAGGCCGAGCTCAGCGTCTCGGGCGGCTGACCGCCCGGCGGAGGAGGCGTCCGGTGCCTCGGACGCGTCGGACGTGCACACCGCGAGCCGGGCGCCCGCGTCACCCGACGACGAACGCCCGCCGCCCCGACCCGGAGGTCGGCGCGGCGGGCGTCGTCCGTGCGGTCGGACCGGTCAGGCCAGGCGGGCCCACACGGTCGCGTCGGTCGGCACGCTCGTGCGGCCGTCCTGGGTCGGGAGCTCGGCGCTCGCGATCAGCACCTGCGCACCCTCGGGCAGCACGACGGGCTCGGTGCCCAGGTTGGTGAGGACGAGCACCTCGCGGTTCGTGAACGCGACCACGGCCTCGCTGGACCCGATGCCGTCGACCCAGCCCAGCGAACCGGTGCCCAGGTGGAACTCGCGGCGCACGCGCAGCGCCTCACGGTAGGTCTCGTAGGTCGAGCCGGGGACGCCCCGCTGCGCGTCGGCCGCGTAGGCCGCCCACGACGCGGGCTGCGGCAACCACGCCGCGCCGGTCGGCGAGAACCCGAAGCCGGGCTCGGCAGCGGCCCACGGCAGCGGCACGCGGCAGCCGTCGCGGCCACGCTCGGTGTAGCCCGTGCGCCACCACGACGGGTCCTGGCGCAGGTCGTCGTCGAGGTCCGTGTGCTCGGGCAGGCCGAGCTCCTCGCCCTGGTACAGGTAGGCCGAGCCGGGCAGGCCGAGCATGAGCAGGCTCGCCGCGCGTGCGCGCCGCAGGCCCAGCTGCTCGTCAGGCTGCTCGTCGCCGCGGCCGATGCCGTTGGGGCGCGAGTTCGCCTCGAGGAGACCCAGGCGCGAGGTGTGCCGCACGGTGTCGTGGTTGGACAGCACCCAGGTGGTCGGGGCGCCGACCGCGTCGCTCGCGACGAGCGAGGCGGTCACGACGGTGCGCAGCGACGGCGCGTCCCACGTGGTCGTCAGGAACGAGAAGTTGAAGGCCTGGTGCATCTCGTCGGGGCGCACGTAGCGCGCGAGCCGGGAGAGGGGCTCGACCCACGCCTCGGCGACGAGCGCGCGGTCGCCGTCGTACTCCGCGAGCACCTTGTGCCAGGCGCGGTAGATGTCGTGCACGCCCTCCTGGTCGAACATCGGGCCCGAGTTGCCCGAACCCGTCGAGCCCTCCTCGTCGATCGAGCCCTCGATCATCGCGACGTCGCCGTCCCAGTCGGGCAGGCCCGGGGCCTTGACCATGCCGTGCGCGACGTCGATGCGGAAGCCGTCGACCCCACGGTCGAGCCAGAACCGCAGCACGTCCTCGAACTCGGCGCGCACCTCAGGGTGCTCCCAGTTCAGGTCGGGCTGACGCGTGTCGAACATGTGCAGGTACCACTGGCCGGGCGTCCCGTCGGCGTTCACCGTGCGGGTCCATGCGGGACCGCCGAAGATCGAGCCCCAGTTGTTCGGGGGCAGCTCGCCGTTCTCGCCCTTGCCGTCGCGGAACAGGTAGCGCTCGCGCTCGGGGCTGCCGGGGGCGGCGGCCAGCGCGGCCTGGAACCACACGTGCTCGTCCGACGTGTGGTTGGGCACGAGGTCGACGATGATCCGCAGGCCGTGGCGGTGCGCGCGCTCGAGCAGCTCGTCGAAGTCGGCGAGGGTGCCGAACAGCGGGTCGATGTCGCGGTAGTCGGCCACGTCGTAGCCGGCGTCGGCCTGCGGGGAGCGGTAGAACGGCGAGAGCCAGATCGCGTCGATGCCGAGCCGGACCAGGTGGTCCAGGCGTGCGGTGACGCCCGGCAGGTCGCCGATGCCGTCGCCCGAGGCGTCGGCGAAGGAACGCGGGTAGACCTGGTAGATCACTGCCTGGCGCCACCACTCGCCGGACGGCGAGCCCGGCGCGTGAACCAGCGTCGTGGTCGTGGTCGGAGCTGTGGTTTCGGTGGTCGTCACGGAGAACTGCCTCGTTTCGGGGGAGGGTTCGGGCTGCTTCGCCCGGGGGGAGCGCGCGCCGGTGGAGCTCGGCGCAAGGGGGATGGGTTCTGCTGGTCAGCGTATGACGGGCGCGGCGCCCGTCGAGGCGCGCACGATGAGCTCGGGGAAGAACAGGAGCTCGGTGCGCGAGGCGTTCGTCCCGGTGATCTCGGCGAGCAGCGCGCTGACTGCCGCGTGCCCCATCGAGAGCACGGGCTGCCGGACCGTCGTGAGCGGCGGGTCGGTGAACGCGATGAGCGGCGAGTCGTCGTACCCGACGATCGACAGGTCGTCGGGGACCTCGAGCCCGCGCTGACGAGCGGCACGCACGGCGCCGAGGGCCATCAGGTCCGAGCCGCAGATGATCGCGGTGTGCCCGGAGTCGATGAGCTCGCCCGCGGCGGCCTGGCCACCTTCGACGGTGAACAGCGTCGTGACGATGTGCGGCGCGGGGTCCGTCTCGCCGAAGTGCCGCTCGAGGTTCTGCGTGAAGCCGGCGACCTTGCGCTGTGCGGGCACGAACCGGTCGGGACCGATGGCGAGGCCGATGCTCTTGTGCCCGAGCGAGACGAGGTGACGGAACGCGAGCTCCATCGACGAGAGGTCGTCGTTCGAGATGGTCGGGGCGTCCACGCCCTCGGCGTAGCCGTTGACCAGCACGATCGGGATCCCGCGGCTGCGCAGCCGGTGGTAGCGCTCGAGGCTCGAGGACGTGTCGGCATGCAGGCCCGAGACGAACACGATGCCGTCGACCTCGTGATCGAGCAGCATCTCGACGTACTGGTCCTCGGTGGTGCCACCGGGCGACTGCGTGCACAGCAGCGGCGTGTAGCCCCGCTCGGACAGCATCGACTCGATGACCTGTGCGAACGCAGGGAAGACGGGGTTGGAGAGCTCGGGCACCACGAGCCCGACGAGCCCGGCCGATCGGGTGCGCAGCTTCTCGGGTCGCTCGTAGCCGAGCAGGTCGAGGGCAGCCAGCACCGACTGGCGGGTCTGGGCGGACACCCCGTGCTTGCCGTTGAGCACGCGCGAGACCGTGGCGGTGCTGACGCCTGCCTGTTCGGCCAGGTCGGTCAGACGGGTGCGCACGTGGGGCAGCGTAAGGGACACAGGACCTCCTCGTCCGGGATTGGGCCGACGGAACGCCCCGCGATCGCCGTCTGCAACGGTTGCCTGAAAGTTACCGTAACGGTTTGCATGGCGGTGCACCAACGCGTTAGCGTCCCGCCCATCAGGCCAGCGTCGGTGGGCGAGTCCCCTCGGCGGCGGCATCTCCCCACCACTTCTTGGAGAACGATGATGCGACGGAGCATCCCTGTAGTCGCTGCGACGCTCGGCCTCGCGCTGACGCTCGCGGCCTGCTCGGGATCGAGCAACGAGCCCGCTGCCGAGACCACGACCCCCGCCGGCAACGACGGCGCGCTGACGGTCTGGGTCGACGAGACCCGTCAGGCGGCCGTGGCCGACGCCGCGAAGGCGTTCGAGGACGAGACCGGCACGAAGGTCGACCTCGTCCTGAAGAACTACGGCGACATCCAGGCGGACTTCATCGCCCAGGTCCCGACGGGTGAGGGCCCCGACGTCACCGTCGGCGGCCACGACTGGCTCGGCGCGTTCCTGCAGAACGGCGTCGTCGCACCGGTCGAGCTGGGCGACAAGGCGAGCGAGTTCACCTCGACGGCCGTCGAGGCCTTCTCGCAGGACGGCCAGGTCTACGGCGTCCCGTACGCGGTCGAGAACATCGCCCTCATCCGCAACACCGCGCTGGCCGCCACGGCCCCCGCGACGTGGGACGAGGCAGTCGCCGCCGGTCAGGCCGCGGGCACCAAGTACCCGATCCTGGTCCAGACCGGCACCGAGGGTGACCCCTACACGTACTACTCGCTGCAGACGTCCTTCGGCGCCCCCGTCTTCACGCAGAACGCGGACGGCTCCTACACCGACGAGCTCGCGCTCGGCGGCGAGAACGGCAACGCGTTCGCCACGTGGCTCCAGGCGCAGGGCGCCTCGGGCGTGCTGAGCACCGACATCACGTACGACATCGCCGTCGAGGCGTTCTCGAACGGTGAGTCGCCGTTCATCATCGGTGGCCCGTGGATGATCGATTCCTTCGAGGGCCTCGACCTGGCGATCGACCCGATCCCGTCGGCCGGTGGCCAGCCCGCCGAGATGTTCGCGGGCGTGCAGGGCTTCTACGTGAGCGCGCAGAGCAAGAACGCTCTCCTCGCGAACGACTTCATCACCAACTACATGGCGACGACCGAGGCCCAGGTCACCCTGGCCGAGGCCGGCAACCGCCCGCCGGCCCTGACGGCCGCAGCCGAGACGTTCGCCGACGACCCGATCATGACGGGCTTCGCCAAGGTCGGCGCGACCGCTGCGCCCATGCCGTCCATCCCCGCCATGAACTCGGTCTGGTCGTTCTGGGGCGTCACGGAGGCGAACATCATCTCCGGCGCCGCAGCGCCCGTCGAGGCGTGGGAAAAGATGGTCGTCGACATCCAGGGCGCCATCGGCTCCTGATCACGGCCCCCCACCACGGTCCTCGACCGTGACCACCGGTGGCGTGCGTGGCGCGGACGCGCGCGCACGCCACCGGCGCGAAACAACCGGCGACCTGCGCCGCACCCCGGCCCCGTCCGTCCCCCCGGCACCACCCACGCCGCACCACAGCACCTCAGCCCCGGAGGCCTTGATGTCCACCCCCCAGCCCACGGTCGTCGACCCGGTGACTGCCGGCGCGCCCGGCAGCGGTGAACCGCCCGCCCCCCGGAGCTCCCGCCCGGCGGACCGCTCCCACGCCCGCAGCTTCACGCGCGGCTTCGTCGCCAAGATGGTCGTCATGGCGGTCGTGGACGCGCTCGGGGTCTACGCGATGTTCGCGGCCTGGAATGCCGAGGCGTGGGGGATCCTCGCCGCGATGACGGCCCTGCTGGTCGCCGCGAACTGGGTCTACTTCTCGCGTCGGGCGCTGCCCCTGAAGTACATCCTCCCGGGCCTGGCCTTCCTGCTCGTCTTCCAGATCTACGTCGTCGCGTACACCGGCTACGTCGCGTTCACCAACTACGGCGACGGCCACAACTCGACGAAGGAGCAGGCCATCGAGGCCCTGCTCATCCAGAACGAGCGCCGTGTCGAGGGCTCCGACTCCTACCCGCTGACGGTGCTCGCCGACGGCGACGAGCTCGCGTTCGGCATCCTCACGCAGGACGGTGACGTCCGGGTCGGCAGCGCCGAGCAGCCGCTCGAGACGATCGACGACGCGGTCGTGACCGACGGCACGGTCACCGAGGTCCCGGGCTACGACGTCCTCGACCGCCAGCAGGTCCTCGCGCGCCAGAACGACGTCACGAACCTGCGGGTCGCCATCTCGGAGGACCCCGAGGACGGCTCGATCCGCACCCAGGACGCCCGCACCGGGTACGCCTACAGCTCGACGCTCGTGCACGACGAGGCCGCCGACACGATGACCGACACGACCACGGGCACCGTGTACACGCCCAACGACCGTGGTCAGTTCGAGGCGGCCGACGGCTCCCAGCTCGCTGTCGGCTGGCGGGTGGGCGTCGGGTTCGAGAACTTCACCACCGCGTTCTCCGACAGCCGCTACTCGCAGCCGTTCATGAAGATCCTCGCGTGGACGTTCGCGTTCGCGATCCTGTCGGTCGTCTCGACGTTCGGGCTCGGGCTGCTCCTCGCGATGGTCTTCAACGACCCGCGGCTGCGCGGCCGCAAGATCTACCGCACGCTGCTGATCCTCCCGTACGCGATCCCCGGCTTCCTGGCCGCGCTGCTGTGGGCAGGCATGCTCAACCGCAGCTACGGCTTCATCAACCAGGTGCTGCTGGGCGGCGCGCAGATCGGCTGGCTCACCGACCCGTGGCTGGCCAAGATCGCTGTGCTCGGCGTCAACCTGTGGCTCGGCTTCCCGTACATGTTCCTCATCTGCACCGGCGCGCTCCAGTCGCTGCCCGGTGACGTGCTCGAGGCCGCGAAGATCGACGGTGCGAGCAAGCTGCGCACGCTGCGCTCGGTGATCATGCCGCTGCTGCTGGTCTCGACCGCGCCGCTGCTCATCTCGTCGTTCGCGTTCAACTTCAACAACTTCACGCTCATCTACATGCTCACGGGCGGTGGCCCACGGTTCGCGGACGCGTCGGTCCCGCTGGGGCACACCGACATCCTGATCTCGATGGTCTACTCCGTCTCCGGCATCGACGGGACGGCACCGAAGAACTTCGGCCTGGCCAGCGCGCTCTCGATCGTGATCTTCGTGATCGTCGGGACCGTCTCGGCCATCGCCTTCCGTCGGACCCGCTCGCTCGAGGAGATCAGCTGACATGGCCACCGACGTCGCAACCACCGCCCCGACGAGCACCACGGCACCCGCGCTGAAGCACCGGATGAGCTTCGGCCGCTGGTTCAAGGAGCTGGGCTGGCGCCACATCGTGGGCGTGATCGGCGTGATCTACGCCGCCTTCCCGATCGTCTACATCATCTCGGCCTCGCTCAGCGAGAAGGGGACGCTGACCGGCTCGAACAAGCTGTTCTCCCAGGTCAGCTTCGCCAACTACGCGGCGCTGGGCGACACGCGCTTCTGGCAGTGGGCCGGCAACACCCTGCTCATCGCGTCGATCACGGCGATCGGCACCGTGCTCATGGGTGCGGCAGCGGCCTACGCGTTCTCGCGGTTCCGCTTCAGCGGTCGCCGCGTGGGACTGACCACGCTGCTGATCATCCAGATGTTCCCGCAGATGCTCGCGTTCGTCGCGATCTTCCTGCTGCTCATCGCGCTCGGGAACGTGGTGCCGGGGCTCGGCCTGAACAGCCGGGTCGCCCTGATCTGCATCTACCTGGGCGGCTCGCTCGGGGTCAACACGTTCCTCATGTACGGGTTCTTCAACACCGTGCCGCGCGAGCTCGACGAGGCCGCAAAGCTCGACGGCGCCACGCACTCGCAGATCTACTGGACGATCATCCTGCGCCTGGTCGCACCGATCCTCGCGGTCGTGGGCCTGCTCTCGTTCATCAGCACGTTCGGCGAGTTCATCATCGCCCGCACCGTGCTGCAGTCGGAGGGCAACTGGACGCTCGCGGTCGGCCTGTACAACTGGGTCTCGGACCTGCTCGAGGCCAACTGGGGCCTGTTCGCGGCCGGCGCTGTGATCTCCGCGGTCCCGGTGCTCGCCCTGTTCCTGTACCTGCAGAAGTACATCGTCGGCGGCCTGACCGCGGGCTCCGTGAAGGGCTGAGGCGTGGCGCGTCACCTCCTGGACCAGCCGCACCACGACGGGTCGGAGCAGTACGTCCCGCAGGGCACCCCCCAGCTCGGCGACGTGGTGCCCGTGCGGTTCCGGGTGCCGGCCTCGGCCACCGAGCGGTCCGTGTGGGTGCGCACCGTCCGGGACGCCGAGCCGCGCATGGAGCCAGCCCGGCTCGAGAGCGCCGACGAGCACGAGCGCTGGTACGTGGCGGACGTCCCGGTGCACAACCCGGTGACGAGCTACCGCGCGTTCCTCGACGAGCCCGGCGGGTACCGCTGGCTCGACGGGCGCGGCGTGCACACGCGCGACGTGCCCGACACGCACGACTTCCGCCTCACGGTGCACGACCCCGCCCCGGGGTGGATGCACGACGCCGTGGTGTACCAGGTGTTCCCCGACCGGTTCGCGCGGTCGAGCGGGCACGAGGGGCCACCGGCCGCCGAGCTGCCCGGGTGGGCGCAGGCGGCCGACTGGGCCGACGAGCCGATCGGCTCCGGGCCGGGCGTGGCGACCCAGCTGTACGGCGGCGACCTGCCCGGGATCGAGCAGCGGCTCGACCACCTCGAGCGGCTCGGCGTCGACGCGCTGTACCTCACGCCCGTCTTCCCGGGGCGCTCCAACCACCGGTACGACGCGAGCACGTTCGCGCACGTGGACCCGCTGCTGGGCGGCGACGCCGCGCTGGCCTCGCTGAGCCGTGCCGTGCACGCCCGCGGCATGCGGCTGCTCGGCGACTTCACGACGAACCACACGGGCGCCGGGCACGAGTGGTTCGCCCGGGCGCAGGCCGACCGCGCGAGCGAGGAGGCCGAGTACTACTACTGGCAGGACGAGGCCCCCGGCTACGTCGGCTGGCTCGGTCACGACTCGCTGCCCAAGCTCAACTACAACGCCCCGACGCTCGCGGCACGCATGGTCGCCGGACCCGACTCGATCATCGGCCGCTGGCTGCGCGAGCCGGTGAGCCTCGACGGCTGGCGCATCGACGTCGCGAACATGACGGGCCGCCACGCCGCCGACGACCTCACGCACGAGGTGGCGCGCGCGATCCGGGCGACCATGCGCGAGCTCAACCCCGAGGCCGTGCTCGTCTCCGAGCACTTCCACGACGCGGGCCTCGACCTGAGGGCCGGTGGCTGGCACACGAACATGAACTACTCGGCGTTCACGCGCCCGGTGTGGACGTGGCTCGTGGACCCGGACAACACGCTGGGCTTCCTGGGGCTGCCCTCGTCGATCCCGCGCCGCGACGGCACCGAGATGGTCGCGACCATGCGTGACTTCGACGCGGCGGTGCCGTGGTCGATCACGACCCACCAGTGGAACATGCTCGGCTCGCACGACACCCCGCGGCTGCGCACGGTGGTCGGCGACCCGGCGCAGGTCGAGGTCGCCGCGGGCCTGCTGTTCACGTACCCGGGCACGCCCGTGATGTTCGCGGGCGACGAGGGCGGCCTGACCGGCACGAACGGCGAGCACGCGCGCGTGCCCATGCCGTGGCCGACGATCGACGCGGGTGGCGGTCCCGGGTGGGACACCGCGACCTTCGAGGTGTACCGCTCGCTCATCGCGCTCCGCCGCTCGTCGCGGGCGCTGCGCGAGGGCGGCATGCGGTGGGCGGTCGTCGAGCCCGACGCCGTGGCGTACCTGCGGGAGACGGCCGACGAACGTGTGCTGGTCCTCGTCGCGCGTGCCCCGTGGGAGGGGGTCGTGCTGCCGCGGCACCTGCTCCGGCCCGGTGCGGACGCCGAGAACCTCTACGGGGGCGCGGACCTCAAGGTGCTGCCCGACGGCCTGGTGCTGCCCGGCGACGGTCCCGGCGTGCAGGTCTGGCGCCTGGCGTGACGACCGCCCCGGCGCTGCCCGCCCAGCTCGCGCACGACCTGCGCGCGCTCGGCGTGCGGCCCGGGGGAGTGCTCCTGGCGCACGCGAGCCTGTCCTGACCTGCGGATCGGGCGCAGCCTGTGGACCCTGCAGGTGCCTCCCAGGGCACGCCAACTAGGGTGATCGCGTGACAGCACAGACCCTGACGGACGGCTACACCGAGGTGGACCGCGCGCGCTGGGTCGAGGAAGCACCCAAGTCGCGCGCCCGGTCCCCGTTCGAGCGCGACCGCGCGCGGCTCGTGCACTCCTCGGCGCTGCGCCGGCTCGGTGCCAAGACCCAGGTCCTGGGCCCGGGCTCGGACGACTTCGTGCGCACGCGGCTCACGCACACCCTCGAGGTCGCGCAGGTCGGCCGCGAGATCGGCAAGGCGCTCGGCTGCGACCCCGACGTGGTCGACACCGCGTGCCTCGCGCACGACCTGGGCCACCCGCCGTTCGGGCACAACGGCGAGCGGGCGCTCGCGAGGATGGCCCGTGACATCGGCGGGTTCGAGGGCAACGCGCAGACCCTGCGCCTGCTGACCCGGCTCGAGCCCAAGGTCGTCGGGCCCGACGGCAGGGCGGTCGGTCTCAACCTCACCCGGGCGAGCCTCGACGCGTCGACCAAGTACCCGTGGCCCGCGGGCCAGGGCCCGCTCATGCCCGACGGCCGCCCCACCCACAAGTTCGGCGTGTACGGCGACGACGCCCCGGTGTTCGCCTGGCTGCGCGAGGGCGCTCCCCAGGGTCGCAAGTGCCTCGAGGCGCAGGTCATGGACCTCGCGGACGACATCTCCTACTCGGTGCACGACGTCGAGGACGCGGTGGTGGGCGGTCGGCTCGACCTGGTGGTGCTGACCCGCGAGCAGGAGCGGGCCCGCGTGGTCGAGGGCATCCAGGCCTGGTACGGCGACGACATCGACGGCGACGGCCTGCTCGACGCGATGGACCGGCTCAACGCGGCCGACCTGTGGGTCAACGGCTTCGACGGCTCACGGGGTGCGCTCGCGATGCTCAAGGACGCCACGAGCCAGCTGATCGGCCGGTTCGCCGGGGCCGCCCAGGCCGCGACCCGCGCCGAGTACGGCGAGGGCCCGCTCACGCGGTACGCCGCAGACCTGGTGGTGCCGCCCGAGACGGTCGCCGAGATCCTCGTGCTCAAGGGCCTGGCCGTGGCCTACGTCATGGCGCCGCGCGAGCTCGAGCCGCTCTACCACCGTCAGCGCGAGATCCTCGAGGACCTGGTGCACGTGCTGGCCGATCGCGCCCCCACGAGCCTCGAACCCCCCTTCGCGGCCGACTGGGCCGCTGCGGCCGACGACGGCGCACGCCTGCGCGTGGTGATCGACCAGGTCGCCTCGCTCACCGACGTCTCGGCCGCCGAGATGCACGCACGGCTGGTCCACCCGCCGCGCCGCTGAGCCGCACGACCCGTGCCCACAGGAACGTCGCCGAAGTCCCGAGCCGGAACACCTAGACTCAGGCCGTGGCAGGACGGATCCGGCGGGAGGACGTGCAGGCGGTCCGCGAGCGTGCCCAGATCGAGGAGATCGTCGGTCAGCACGTCACGCTGAAGTCGGCCGGGGTCGGCTCGTCGAAGGGCCTGTGCCCGTTCCACGACGAGCGCTCGCCGTCGTTCCACGTGCGCCCCCAGGTGGGCCTGTGGCACTGCTTCGGCTGCGGCGAGGGCGGTGACGTCATCTCGTTCGTGCAGAAGATCGACGGTCTGCCGTTCACCGAGGCCGTCGAGTACCTGGCGGGCCGGGTCGGCCTGCAGCTGCGCTACGAGGAGGGCGGCGCCCCACGCCCCGGCGAGGAGCCCGGCCGACGGCAGCGGCTGCTCGAGGCGCACCGGGTCGCCGCCGCGTACTTCACCGAGCAGCTCACGACACCGGGTGCGGCGACCGCGCGCCAGTTCCTGGCCGAGCGCGGATTCGACCGGACGGCCGCCGAGCAGTTCGGTGTCGGGTACGCCCCGCAAGGGTTCGACGCGCTGCTGCGCCACCTGCGCGGCCGCGGCTTCACCGAGGCCGAGCTCACCGCGTCGGGCCTCGTCAGCCAGAACAACCGTGGGCTGTACGACCGGTTCCGTGGACGGCTCGTGTGGCCGATCCGCGAGGTCACGGGCGACACGATCGGCTTCGGCGCGCGCAAGCTCTTCGAGGAGGACCAGGGCCCCAAGTATCTCAACACCCCCGAGACACCGCTCTACCGCAAGTCGCAGGTGCTCTACGGCATCGACCTGGCCAAGCGGGAGATCGCCCGCGAGAAGCAGGTCGTGGTCGTCGAGGGGTACACCGACGTCATGGCCATGCACCTGTCGGGGGTCGGCACGGCCGTCGCGACCTGCGGCACCGCGTTCGGCTCCGACCACGCGCGCATCGTGCGGCGGCTCATCGGCGACTCGGGGACCAGCGGCGGCGTGCAGCTCGCCTCGGGGCAGTCCGTCGGCGGGGAGATCATCTTCACGTTCGACGGCGACGCCGCCGGGCAGAAGGCCGCGATGCGCGCGTTCGGGGAGGACCAGTCGTTCTCGGCGCAGACGTTCGTCGCGGTCGAGCGCAGCGGCATGGACCCGTGCGAGCTGCGCCAGGCCCAGGGGCCCGATGCGGTGCGTGCGCTCGTGGGCAACCGTCAGCCGCTGTTCGAGTTCGTGATCCGCACCACGCTGCGCGCGTACGACCTGGGCACCGCCGAGGGTCGTGTGGGCGCGTTGCGGGCCGCGGCACCCGTCGTCGCCGGGATCCGGGACACAGCGCTGCGCCCCGAGTACACGCGGCTGCTCGCCGGGTGGCTCGGGATGGACCACGCGTCGGTGAGCGAGGCCGTGCGTGCGGCCGGACGTCGAGCGGCACGCCCCGACGAGGCGCGCGGCCGACCGCAGGACGCGCGGGGCGGACCGGGGGCCGGTGACCGCGGACGCCCCGACGACCGTCGCGGCGAGAGCGTGCCGGTGCCCGTGGCCCGGATGCAGCAGCCCGACCAGCGCGACCCCGTGGCCCGCACCGAGCGGACCGTGCTCGAGGTGGCCCTGCAGCACCCGCTGCTGGTGCCCGACGAGTTCGACGACCTCCAGGCCGACGCGTTCACCGCCCCCGCCTACCGGGCCGTGCACGAGGCCGTCCGGGCAGCCGGCGGGCTCGTGGGGGCCCGTGAGGTGCTCGCCGGGGCGGGTGCGACCGGGACGGCCGCCTGGGTCGCGCGCGTCCAGGAGGAGGCCGCCGGGCCGGTCACCGGGCTCGTCACCGAGCTCGCGGTGGCCCCGCTGCCCGAAGACCGTCCCGCGGCGCTGGCCGACTACGTGCGCGGGGTCGTGCTCGCGCTCGTCGAGATCGGCTTCACGCGGCACATCGCCGACCTGCGGGGGCGGTTGCAGCGCATGGACTCGACGGCCGACCCCGCGGGATACCAGGCGGCCTTCGCCGAGCTGGTCGCGGTCGAGGCCCGGCGCCGCACGCTCCGCGAGAGCGCCTGACGCTCGCCCTCAGCGCAGCGTCGCGAGCGCGGTCCCGTCGTCGAGCACCAGATCGCCCTCGACGGTCGCCGTGACGGTGAGCGAGCGCAGCGTGACCTGACCGTGGTAGTTCGACAGGAACGCGGTGTCGGTGGCGTCCCGCCCTGTCGCGATCCGCACCATGGACCCGCGCGGGGCGAGGCCCGTCGCGTCCACCACGTGCCAGGCCCCCGCCACGTAGGCCTCCACGACGGCGTGGAAGTCCATGGGACGCAGTCCCGGGGCGTAGACGGACACGAGCCGCGCCGGGACGTCCCGGGCCCGCAGGAGGGCCACCACGAGATGCGCGAAGTCCCGGCAGACCCCGCGCCGGCGCAGCAGCGTGTCGGTCGCACCGTCGGTCGGGCTGCTCGACCCGCTCAGGTACGTGACGTGCCCCCGGACCCACGTGACCACCGCATCGAGCAGCTCGACGTCGGCGAGCCCGTCGAACTGGTCGAGGGCGAACGACAGCAGCCGGTCCGACTGCGCGTACCGGCTCGGGCGCAGGTACTCCATGAGCGCCGCGTCCTCGACGGGTGCCGGGTCCGCACCGCCGGTGACCTGCGCGCGGTACGCGACGACCACACGGCCGGGCGGTGAGCTGACCTTGTGCACCCGCGAACCGTGCGGGCCCTTGAGCTCGACCACGTCGAGCGCGGTGCTCTCGTGCGTCACCGTCAGGTACTCCTGGCGGTCGTACGCGCCGTCCGCGACCGCGACGGAGAGGTACAGGTCGGGTGTGCCCCCGATGTCGAGGCTGAGGTGGGCCGTGACGGTACGCAGCACGAACGTCGGTGTCCTTCCGGGGAGAGCAGGGGAGCGGAGCGGGCGGCCGGTGCCGGACCGGGATGTACCACCTGTCACCTGGAGTGTGAGGCCAGCGGGGCGTACACGCCAGTAGCAGAACGCGCGGAGCGGGGCGCCCGCGGTCGGCCTTCGTCGTGTCCCCCTACGAACAGGTAGGCGCGAACGGGTGCAACCTTCAAGAGCAGTGGTCGCGGACTGTGCACAGACGTCAGCGAGCCGTGCGCTGTGGACGACGTCGCGCGGGTGGCTGCGCGGGCTCGACCTTCTCGTTCATCGCGGTGCGGGTGTGGGTCGACAGCAGCGCGCGTCGGTGAGTTCGTCGCCGCCCACGGTCAGCAGTGACGGGATCGGGCCCGGCTCCTCCGCGGTGCCTCGACGTTCGCGGTGGTCTGCCTTTCAGGTCAGGGCGTCGAGCGCTGCCTGCAGTCGATCGCGCACAGCCTCGAGCTCGAGCGCTCCGGCGGCGGTCAGGACGGCCTCGAACTCGTCGCGATCGGTCTGCTCGATCGATTCGATGCCGTCCACCGACGCGAACACGTTCTCGAGCCGGACGAACACCGCATCACCGAGAGCTTCCTGCGCCCACTCGTCGACGTTGACCAGAACCTCGCGCGGGTCGTCACCGGCCGGATCGACCTCCAAGTACACCTGGACAGTGACGCAGTCGTCTTCGCTCGATGGCGATGAGGTGCCCGGATCGATCTGCTGAAGATTGGTCTGCAGAGCCGTCTCCAACCGGCGGGCACCGCGAAGTCGGAACATTCCCAGCGACCCTCCCACGAGGGTGGCAGGACCGGGAACCCCGGGCCGCCCGGCCCAGGTCGGACGCAGATCGTCGGCATCGCCGCGCTGCTCGAACAACGCCAACTCGAGCCGCGGTCGCTCCCGTTGCATCACTTCGGCGACCAGCGCGGTCAAACCCGCGGCAGCGGCGTCCCACCAAGCGTTGCCGCTGCCCCACTCCGGCGCTGTAGGCAACGAGGCGATGTCCGTGTCGGCTGGCGGCGCTCCGTAAGGACCACTGAGTTGCTCGATCCACTCGACGATCGAGTCCAGGCCCTCAACCCTTCGGGTCACCGGCGGCCCGCCGCGCGCAGCCAGCTCCTCAGCTAGCCACGTTCGTCGTTCGGGCAGCGCAGTGCGCCATTCGATGAACCACTGACGCGCCTGTGCGACTTGCTGACGACGGGGGCCGGGCCAGTCGGGCCCGGAGAAGAACAGCTGCTTCACGGGTTCCATATGACCACCGTGATCGGGTTGGGTCCCGCCTGCAGGAGGTCGATGAGTGCAGGATCCGGTCCGAAGCTGTTGCCTCGCCCGCTGGCGAAGAAGTGCCACTCCACGTCAGCGACCTGCGCATCAGCCAGCATCTTCTTGTCCTTCTCGACCTGTCGGCGGACGAACGAGGACAGTTTGCCGTCGCCAGTCTTCGACTCACGGGCGATGCGCGTGCCGCCCACATCGGAGAAGCTGTCGATGAAGCGGGCCTCGGTCTTCCCGCCAATGCTGACGTTGATCCGCTTGCCGACCCCGGAGAACAAGCTCTGCAGGTGCTGCTCGGCTTGTCGTCCGAACCCGAGCCCGGTGGGCACAGGGTCGTCGAACCACTTGCCTGCAGAGCGTACCGAGTCGGCCTTGCTCAGCGCGTTGGCGAGGTCGTCGAGCGACCTGGCCCCGCGTCGGCCAGCGGCGAGCTTGCGCAGGTCGGCATCGGCGAGGTGCTGGGTCAGAACGGCATGCTGGGAGCCGCGGAAGGCCCTGACCGACGCACTGAACGCATCGTCCGCGATCGACCCGCCGGCCGCGGAGACCGTCACCGAAGCCGAACGTGCGGACGCAGCGTCGTCGGCCATCCGAGCGAAGGACGTCAGTGCTTCGTCGATCATCCGCTGGTAGTTCTTGCCGTGCCGGGCCCAACGGGTGACGTCGGCGATGACGCCGGGGACGTCACCGACCCACTCAGCCAGGCCCACCACGCCCAGGGCCGCTTCGATGATCGCGCCGACGGTATCGCCTTGCATGATCAGACCGATGACGTCGCGGACCGAGACGACGACGTCGGCGACGGGGATGAACGAGACCACCGTCATCCCCACGACGTACGTGACCTGCTCGGTGAGCATCGGCGAGAACGCGACCTCGACGCATGTGGCACCGGGCAGCGAGCACGGCTTGACGAAGCCGATGTCCGCGATCGGGTAGGGGCGGCCACCGATCGTCGTCCAGCCGACCTTGGTCGAACCCGAGACGCCTTGGTCGGCGAGGGCGTAGCCGACCTCGCCGAGGACGGCTCCGACGAGGAACGCGCGTGCCTGTTCGAGGAGTGTGGCGTCGTAGGTGAACGGGTCGAGGTCGTGGGCGAGCTCGGCGCCGTCGTTGAAGCTGTCGCCGTCGGAGTTCGCCAGGGCCGGGTCCCACCCGTAGGTGTACTCATCGCCGTCGTTGACGCCGTCGCGGTCCATGTCCTTGTTGAGCGGGTTGGTGCCGAGATCGATCTCCTCGGCGTCGGCCAGGCCGTCGCCGTCAGAGTCAGCCCGGTAGGGGTGGCTGACCATCCGGAACAGGGTCCCGCCGTAGTACTGGTAGGGCTGCATTTCCTCACCGTCGAGCAGCCCGTCGCCATCGGAGTCGGCGAGCGTGGGGTCGGATCGGATCATCACCCCCGTCCCGGTGGGCATGCCGTTGAGCTCCCACGTGTCGTACAGGCCGTCGCGGTCGGTGTCGGTGCCGGCGCCGACGTCGTCGGCTATCCGGGAGAACACGTTCGGCAGGTCCGCCGCCTGAGCGACGGCGAAGTACTGGCCGCCTGTCGCATCGGCGATGCCGCGCAGCAGGCTGGCGCTCGGAGCGCTGCCCAGGCCGATGGTGTAGACCGTGATGTCGTTCTGCACGGCTGTGGTGGTCAGGGTGCTGTCGTAGGAACCCTGGCCGTCGGTCAGGACGATCTCGATCCGTGCCCGGTCGGGCGTCGCGTTGTTCAGCAGCTCGGAGTGCGCGGCGCTGACGCCCGCGCCGATGTCTGTGCCGCCGCTCGCGCCCACCCGCGAGACTGCGGCGCGCGCGCTGGCGAGGTCCTCGGTCAGGGGCGAGAGCAAGCTGGCTGAACTGGCGAAGGAGACCACGCCCGCGCGGTCGCCGGCGATGAGCGCGTCGATGAAGCGTTGCGCCGATGTCCGACGCAGCCCCGTCGGGTCGTTGCTCGACATCGACCCCGAGGAGTCGAGCACGAGCATGACGTCGACGTTCGCGGTGCCATCCCCGCCGCCGTCTCCGCGCGGATCCTCGGCGAGCATGACCGCCTGCCACTTCGGAACGTAGAACAGCACGAACGTGGTGAAGTGGGTCGAGGTCGCAGTTGCCGTTCCTGAAGCCGCGTCGACGGTCGTCTCGATGGGCGTGAGCATCCCGGTCTGCACGTCGAGGTACCCGATCGCGACGTGCCCGAAGTCCCCGTCGGGCACCGCGTTGGGATCGAACCCGAACGTCAGCTGAGCGCTGTCGAACGGGGTGTCGGTGCGCAGATCGATGGGCTTGGAGAGCAGCGACTGTGCACCGTCCCAGTCCACGGCCTGGCTCTCGTCGGACGCGAGCACCGTCGCTGCCACGTCGCCGACACCGGTCATCGCCACGGTCAGCGACGCACCCTCGACTCCCAGGCTCGCGGCGTCGATGCTCGAGGTGTACGTCTCTTGGCCATCCGGAGTTCCGTCGCCGTCGGTGTCGGCGTTGCGCGGGTTCGTGCCGAGACGCTGCTCGCTCGCATCGTCCAGACCGTCGGCGTCGGTGTCTGCCAGCGTCGGGTCGGAGTCGAACGCAGTCGGTGCCTCCTGACCGTCCGTCAGACCGTCGCCATCGGTGTCCGGGTTGGCCGGATCGGTGCCGAGGACGAGCTCGCGCGCGTTGGTGACGCTGTCACCGTCTCCGTCCGCGTCGCCGTCGCGGGTGACGCCGTCGGTGGCGGTGAGCGTGGGATCGGTCATCGTGCGGAACAGCTCGATCGAGTCAGCCAGACCGTCGCCGTCGGTGTCGGCACGTCCGGCGTCGAGACCCAGCTGGTTCTCGATAGACCGTGGTATCAGGTCCCGGTCATTGTCGGCATTCTGCAAGAAGGAGTCGATTCGTTGACTGATCGGTCGCCATGCGTCGCGGAACCGGTCGAGTGACTCCCGGATCGCACCGCGCTCGACCAGGTCGATGCCCTCGGCGTACTTGAGACGGAAGTGCCGCAGCGCGTCAGCGCACCGGTCGGGGGCACCGCAGCTGCCGGACTCAGAGAGTGTGGTGCCGAGCTGCCACTCGTGCACCGCTGCGATGCGGTCGGCTTCGACGATCTCGTTCGTGATCTGCGCGATGCTTGCCGCCACGGACGCATCGCTGATCGACGCCAGGGTCGCGAGCGCCTGCATGTCGGACTCAAACAGCTGAACGTCCTGCGCGCTGTCACCGCTGACGTACTGCGTCGCGGTCTTGAACTGCTCGAGCGCGGTCTCCAGGCTCGCCTGCACCGCCGCATCCCCGGTCGCGCCCATCAGATCCGCCAGCTGCGTCAACGCGGCGAGGCGTGTATCGAACCCCTGACCGGCGACCACGCTCTCCGCGAGGTCGTCCGGCAGCTCTGCCGCCTCCACGGGGACGGACGTCAGCAACGTGAATGCGAGTGTGGTGCTCAGAACAGCACCGATCCCTCGGACCGGACGGCGAACACGTTCGTGCAGCTGCATGGATCTTCCCTTCGCGGCGATCTCCAGGTACTCCTGCGGCCGCGTCTCCCCCCGCCCGCACGAGGGAACCTGCCAGCCCAGGACGCACCGCGTGGCAGCAACGCTGGCGGTTCACCCGGTTGCCATGCGCGGCGATCCGATCGGACCAGCCGGGCTCCGCAGGAGCGGGCGAGACTCACCCTGACGGCTTGCGGTTCTCGGGGGCGTGAGGCGACCCGGGATCCCCTCTGAACTCCGGCGCGCCCGCGGTGGGGCCGCTCGGCGTGTGCCTTGGGGACGTCCAGCTCGACAGCGAGCAGGCGCCAACCCACGATGGCGCACCTCGCATCCGGAGTGGTGAGCATGCAGATCACGGCGTCGACGATGCGCGATGCGATGGCCGGCTCCCAACCCCCGTCGACGAGCGCCGCATCGACGCGAGTAGCGTCTCCCGCCACGCGAATCCGGCAACCGGATCGACAGCAGCGCTCGCGGGCTCCCAGCCCGTCTCGGCGAGGGCGTCGAGCGACGCTGCCGGCGCCAGCTCGCCCCGCTTCGCCGCTGCGGCCAGGCTCCGAGCCTGGCACTCCTCGATTCCGTACCTGGCCGAGACGATCTCGCCGAGGACCGCCCGTCGGGCCGCCTGCCAGATGACGCCCCAGGGTGAGGTGGCCGTGCGCAACCGCGGCGCCGTCACTGTCTGACAGCCGGTGGCCACACGGCCCGGGAGCGGCCCATGACCGGCGATCCGGAACCTGCCTATGGCACGGCTGTTGCACGCGGAGGCAAAGCGAAGGGCCCCCGCCTGCGTTTTCGCAGGTCAGGGGCCCTAGGTCGTTGCTCCCTCGACTGGACTCGAACCAGTAACCGTCCGATTAACAGTCGGATGCTCTGCCAATTGAGCTACGAGGGACTGCAGCGGGCAAAACTCTAGCAGCCGTCCGGGGGTGCTCCGAAATCGCGTGCAAACGCGCGCGCGAGGCGGCTCCGGGGTCAGTCGCGCAAACCTGCTGCCCGGCGCACCCGCAGCTCGGCGGCGTCCACGAGCGGGGCCACGGCCGGGTCCTCGAGGTCGACCGTGGGGTCCCCGACCACCTGCGAGAACAGCGAGCCGTCCTCGTCGTGACGCACCGCCACCCGCACCGTGCGGCCGCCCGGCAGCGCGATGCTCTCGGAGTGCACGACGGAGGCCTGGACCCTCTCGCGCAGGGTGCGGGCGAACGTCTCGGCACCCCGTTCGGTGAGCGGCAGGTCCTCGCTCGTGCCGTCGACCCGGTGCACGGTGATGGTCATCGTCTCGGCCGTGAGGTTCGCCCGGTCGACGTCGAGCCACGGGTGGCGCTCGACGGCGTCGTCGGTCAGCACGTACAGGGCGAGCCGTGTCGCGACGGCCCACCGGCCGTCGGCCAGCCCGACCGTCGCCAGGGCACGGTCGCCGCGTGGCAGGGCCAGGCGCTGGCGGTACGCGTCGGGCAGGGCAGGGCGTCGCGAGAACAGAGGCACGAGGGCCACCGTAGTCGCGCAGGACAGCAGACGGGCGCGGCGACCTCAGGAGCACGGTGGGCCAGGTGGGGCTTGAACCCACGACCGACGGATTATGAGTCCGCTGCTCTGACCGGCTGAGCTACTGGCCCGCGACGCCACAGGCTACCCGGTCGGGCATCGCTGCCGAGATGACCGCCGGTCCGCGTCGCGTGCCGAAGGTGCGCTCGTGGCGCGGAGACGGGGTCGCCGAGGGGTGCCGGGCGTGTCCGTTTTCATCGCGTGTTCCGGGGAGGCGCGGTGGTAACGACCGGTTGCGCGGCAGACCGGGTGGTTTCACCCGATGGGGTTGTTGCACGGTTGTCCAGTTTGCTGCATAGTTCACATCGTTAGCGACAACGGCAAACCCGCCGCGAGGTGGGGACGCAAAGCCACGGAACCCACTGGGTGAGCCGAGCTACCGAACGACAGGAGCGCATGTCATGGCCATTTCCTCCCCCCACCGCAACGAGAACTCCGCTCCCATGCCGGGCGCGCTGCTCACCCCCGGTGAGGTGGCAGTCCTCTTCCGCGTCGACCCGAAGACGGTCACGCGGTGGGCCCAGGCGGGCAAGCTCTCCGCCGTGCGGACCCTGGGTGGTCACCGCCGCTTCCACGAGGCCGAGGTCCGTGAGCTGCTGACGGGCGTCCCGCAGCAGCGCACCGAGAGCTGAGCCAGCCGCACACAGTCGTCGAAGGCCCCGGGGGACGAACCCCGGGGCCTTCGTCGTGCGTGCGTGTCGTGGGTGGTGGTGGGTGGCCGGGCGGGTCAGTACCGGTCGAGCACCGTCGCGAGCACAGCCTGCTGCACCTCGGCGGCCGGCCGGTGCGGCTGGAACGCGAGCCACTCCAGACCGGTGACGAGCGTGGCGCCGAAGATCGCCGCGGCGGTGATGCTCGGGTCGCGCTCGGGTCGGCTCGCCGCGACCACACCGGCGAAGATGCCCATCGACTCCTCCCGGACCAGGCGGATCGAGTCCTGCCAGTCACGTCCGGTCCGGAAGATCTCGGCGACCATGAGCTTGGCGAAGTCGGGGTGGTTCCGGACCTGGTCGAGCAGCTCGGTCACGAGCGCCTCGATCGCCTCGCGCCCGTCGAGCCCCGCAGCGGCGGCCCGCAGGGCGGCGGTGAGCCGGCCCACGCCCTCGACGATCACGGCCTCGAACAGGGCCCTCTTGGAGCCGAAGTTGTAGTAGACGCTGCCCTTGGCCACCCCTGCGGCCGACGCGATGTCGTCGACCGAGGTCGCGGAGAAGCCGCGGTCGGCGATCAACGAGACGGCGGCGTCCACGATCAGGTCGCGGGTCCCGGCCCCGCGGTCGCCACGCTCGGGTCGGCGTGGTGCGGCCGCGGGGTCGGGAGTCGCGCTGGTCATGAGGGCAGCCTGTCAGATCTCGAGGGCCGGGTGCAGCCGGGCCAGGCTCCAGGTCCGGAGTCGGCCGGCGCGCCAGGCGGTCACGGCGAGCGAGCCGATCAGCAGCGCGCCGAGGTACGCCACCGCGCCCCACAGCCGTGCGTCGACCCCGCCGGTGATGACCTGGCGCAGCCCGGTCACGGCGTAGCTCATCGGCAGCAGCGGGTGGATCACCCGGAAGAACAGCGGTGTGGTCTCGACGGGGTAGGTGCCCCCCGACGAGGCCAGCTGCAGCATGAGCAGCGCGAGGATCATGACCTTGCCGGCCGCGGCGCCGAGCACCGCGGTGAGCATCTG
The DNA here is from genome assembly GCF_044392165.1 of Cellulomonas sp. P22. Classification (NCBI taxonomy): domain Bacteria; kingdom Bacillati; phylum Actinomycetota; class Actinomycetes; order Micrococcales; family Cellulomonadaceae; genus Cellulomonas; species Cellulomonas sp. P22. The sequence continues at coordinate 28,105 of NZ_JBISBW010000003.1, read as the reverse complement.
CTGCAGCGCGAGGAACGCGGCGACGATCAGGAGCGTGAAGGCGACGGTTCCTGCTGCTGTGTGCATCTCGAGCCCGACGCCGTAGTGCGTCACCCCCAGCATGACCAGGACCTGGCCGAGCCCGATGAGCAGCGCGGGCAGGTACCCGGCGAGCGCGACGCGCAGGCCCGAGACCCGGGTCGCGAGGGCCCGCGAGGGGAGCGGCCGCAGCAGCAGCCAGGTGATCAGCGAGCCGACGAACAGCGCGAGCGGGATGAAGAACGGGGCGAAGCCCTCACCGAACCCCTCGGCGGCTGCGACGTGGTCGGACTGGACCGACACCGGAGCGCTGATCACCTCGGCGCGGTCGGAGCGCAGGCTCGCGTCGTCGTCGGGGATCGCGTCCGCGCCACCGGCCAGTGCGTCGGCGAGCGTCTGGGTGCCCTCGCCGAGCTGGTCGCTGCCGTCCGCGACCTGGCCGGCGCCGTCTGCGAGCTCGCTGGTCCCCGTGGCGAGCGCGTCGGCGCCTGCGGCGAGCGTGGTGGTGCCCGACGCGAGCGTCGAGGAGCCGGTGGCCAGGGCCCCGGCACCGGTCGCGAGGGACCGGGCGCCGTCGGCGACCTGCGCGGTCCCGTCGGCGAGGGTGCGCGATCCGGTGGCGAGCTCGTCGGCTCCGTCCGAGAGCGTGCCGAGCCCCGTGCTGAGCGCCGAGGCGCCCGTGGCGACCTTCCCGGCGCCGGCGTCGAGCCGGGCGAGCTGCGCGGACATCGACGTGAGCGTCTCGCTGCTCGGGAGGCCGGACTGCGCCTGCTGGAGCCCCGTGAGCAGCTGCGCGGCGGTGGTGTCCCCGGCGGCGGCGCGCGCCCCGAGGTAGGTGCCGACCTGGGTCAGGCCGGACTGCAGCGCCGGCAGCTTCCCGGTGAGGCCGCCCACCTGCGTGACGGTGGTGTGCACGCCCGCGGCGACCTCGGCGGCGCCGCCGGCGAGGGTGGTCGAGGACGACGCGGCGGTCGCGGCACCCTCGGCGAGGGACTGCGCCCCGGTGGACAGCCGGGCGGCACCGTCGGCCGCGGACGACGCGCCGGTCGCGAGCGCGCCGGCGCCGGTGGCGACCTGCCGCGAGCCGTCGGCGAGCGACGCCGAGCCGGAGACGAGCTGCTGGGAGCCGTCGGCCAGCGCCGAGGCACCGGCGGCGGCGCTGGTCGCGCCGTCGGCCACCTGGTGCGCGCCCTCGGCGAGCTGGCCGCCCGCGGCGCGCAGCGTGAGGGCGCCGTCGGAGGCCTGGGCGAACCCGTCGCGGGCCGATCCGAGGCCGACGAGGACCTTGTCCACCGCCTGCTCGCCGATCGTGGTCGAGACGGCGGACTGGATCTGGGTCATCGCGCTGCGACCGAGCGTCGAGGCCAGGAACGAGTTGGCGTCGTTGTACGTCACGAGCAGCTGTGCCGTGGTGGGCGTGTCGCCACCCGCCGAGGCGATGTCGGCCGAGAAGTCCTCGGGCACGGTGACGGCGAAGTAGTAGGTGCCGTCGGCGACGCCGTCGGCGGCTTCGTCGGCGTCGACCTCGGCCCAGTCCAGGTCGCCGGACTGGAGCAGTCGGGTGGTCACGTCGGTGCCGGCGTGGAGCGGTTCGCCGTCGAGCTCGGCGCCCTGGTCGGCGTTGACGAGCGCGACCGGGAGCCGGTCCATGTTGCCGGTCGGGTCCCAGAAGGCCCAGAGGTACAGCGCACCGTAGAGCAGGGGGACGAGGATCATGGCGGCGACGGCGAGCCGGGGGAGCCGGCCGCGGCGGAACCGGCGGAGCTCGGTTCCGGTCGAGGTGAGGGAGAGCATCGGGGTCCTTCGGGACGCGGCTGCGCACGGGGTGCGCGGCGGGGGAAGAGGGTCAGTCGGCGTGCAGGGCGCGCGGCCCGGTCGCGAGGGTGATCTGCTCGGGGCGGCTGTTCCAGCGCATGCGGGTGACCTCGTCGAGCGAGGCGACCGAGGCGATCACCGTGGTGCCGTGCTGCGTGAGCGCCTCGAGGCGCGTCCAGACGAGCTGGCGGCGCACCGAGTCGTGCACCTGGTCGACGTCGTCGACCACGAGCAGCTCGGGCTGCTGGGCCATCGCGAGCGTCACGCGCAGGAGCATCGCGTCGACCTCGTCGAGGTCCCACACGAGGCTGTCGACGCGGGGCAGCGGCCGGTCACCGAACACCGGCGTGGCGAGCCGCGCGAAGGTGCGCTGGTCGACGCGGGGTACGCGGCGGTACCAGGGGGAGAGCCAGGCGAGCCGTTCGCGCACGGTCTCGGCGACGGTGACCGACTCGTCGAGCTCATCGATCCCGTGGAAGCCCGCGATGGCGGCACGCCGCTGCACGGCGTTGCGCCGGCCCGGCAGCGGCTCTCCGAGCACCGTGAGCGAGCTCGTCTTGTCGGGGACCATGCGTCCCGCGAGGGTCAGGAGCAGGCTCGAGCGGCCGCCGCCCTGGGGGGCCTGGACCACGACGAGCGCGCCGGGCCGGACGTCCAGGTCCAGCGGGCCGAACACGAGGCCGCGGCTGCCGTGCAGCGCCAGGGCGCGTGCCGTCACGGCGAGGGGCGCGCTCTCGGGTGCCGGTGCCGGGGTGCCGGTGTCGGGGTCCAGCTGCTCGGTGGGGTGAGCGGCGGCGCCGTCGTGGCGTCCCTGGATGGCGTGCTGCACTGAGGTGCCCTTCGCAAGTTAAACTGACCGGTCAGTACAAACGTAGGACCATGTGCGGGCCAGAGCAAGCCCGTGCGGGTCGTGCCCCTGTTGTCTGGGTCACACGACGCGGCGCCCGCCCCAGGCCGGGTCGCGGTCCACCCGTCCGCCACGCCCCGACCCCGGACCAGGTGCTCGCGACCCGTGAAACAATCCACGCATGGCGATGAGAGAGATCCGCACGGTCGGCGACCCGGTCCTGCGCACCCCCTGCGACCCGATCACCACCGTCGACGACCGCGTCCGCTCGCTCGTGACCGACCTCGTCGACACTGTCGACTTCGAGGGTCGCGCCGGCCTGGCCGCGAACCAGATCGGCGTCAACCTCCGCGCCTTCTCGTGGAACATCGACGACGAGGTCGGCTACGTGCTCAACCCGACGATCGTCGAGCTGTCGGAGGACTACCAGGACGGCGACGAGGGATGCCTGTCCGTGCCCGGCCTGTGGTACCCCACGCGCCGCGCCTGGTACGCGCGGGTCGTCGGGGTCGACCTCGACGGCAACGAGGTCATCGTCGAGGGCACCGAGCTCATGGGCCGGTGCCTGCAGCACGAGGTGGACCACCTCGACGGCATGCTCTACCTCGACCGGCTCGACCGGTCCGTGCGCAAGAAGGCCATGCGCGCGATCCGCGACCAGCTCGGCTGACCTCACCGGCCCGCGACGTCGGGCGGAGCGGGGCGATCCGGACAAGCGCTGGCGCCCCGCTGCCCGCGTCGGGCATGCTGTGCTCAGCACGCCGCGAGACCGTGCGCACTCCCGGTCACGGGATGAGGTCGTTGGGGAAGACGAACCTCGATCCGACAGGAGGGCGACATGGCAGGTGCGATCACCCGCGGTGTACTTTTCGTGCACTCAGCGCCACGTGCGCTGTGCCCGCACTTGGAGTGGGCGGCCGGCAACGTCCTCGAGACCCGCGTCTCGCTGGACTGGACCGAGCAACCCGCATCGCCCGGCATGTACCGCGCCGAGCACTCGTGGCAGGGGCCGCAGGGCACCGGTGCGAAGCTCGCCTCGGCGCTGCGCGGCTGGACCCACCTGCGCTACGAGGTGACCGAAGAGGCCAGCCACGGCTCCGACGGTGCGCGGTGGAGCCACACCCCCGAGCTGGGCATCTTCCACGCGGCGACCGACGTGCACGGCAACGTCGTGGTCCCCGAGGACCGCATCCGCGCCGCGCTCGTCCACGCGCACGACCCGGCCCGGCTGCGGGCCGAGCTCGACCTCGCGCTGGGACAGGCCTGGGACGACGAGCTCGAGTCCTTCCGCTACGCGGGCGCAGGCGCGCCCGTCCGCTGGCTGCACCGCGTCGGCTGAACCACCTGGTCACGACGAAGGCCCCCGACGCCTGTGCGTCGGGGGCCTTCGTCATGCTGCGGGGTCAGACGCTCGTGACCACCAGGGCCACGTTGTGGCCACCGAAACCGAACGAGTTGTTGATCGCGGCGACCTGCCCCGCGGGCAGTGCGCGCGGGGTGTCACGGACCAGGTCGAGCACCAGCTCGGGGTCCGGGTCGGTCACGTTGATGGTCGGGGGAGCTGTGCGCTCGGCGAGGGCCAGGACCGTGAAGATCGTCTCGAGCGCACCCGCGCCACCCAGCAGGTGACCCGTCATGGACTTGGTCGCCGAGAGCGCGACGCGGTCGGCGTCCGCCCCCAGCGCCTCGCGCACCCCGCGGGCCTCGATGAGGTCACCCACGACCGTCGAGGTCGCGTGCGCGTTGACGTGCACCACGTCCGAGGTCTCGACCTTCGCGTCGGCGAGCGCCTGGCGCATCGCGGCGACCTGCCCGCGGCCGCTCGGCTCGGGCGACGTGATGTGGTACCCGTCGCTGCTCAGGCCGACGCCCGCGATCCGGGCGTAGACCCGGGCGCCACGGGCAGCGGCGTGCGCGGCGCTCTCGAGCACCACGATGCCGGCCCCCTCGCCCAGCACGAAGCCGTCGCGGTTCACGTCGTAGGGGCGCGACGCACCGGCCGGGTCGTCGTTGCGCAGCGACACCGTCCGCGAGGCCGCGAACGCAGCCAGCGGCAGCGGGTGGATCGCGGCCTCGGTGCCGCCCGCCACGACGACGTCGGCCCGGCCCGAGCGGATCATGTCGACCGCGTACCCGATCGCCTCGGCGCCCGACGCGCACGCGGAGACCAGGGCGTGCGCACCGGCCCGTGCGCCGAGCTCGAGCTCGACGTACGCGGCGGGGGAGTTGGGCATGAGCATCGGCACGGTCATGGGCAGGACGCGGCGTCCGCCCTTCTCGCGCAGCGTGTCCCAGCCGTCGAGCGTGGTCCAGATGCCGCCGATGCCGGACGACACCACCGCGCCGAGACGCTCGGGGTCGACCTCGGGGCTGCCGGCGTCGGCCCACGCCTCGCGCGAGGCGATGATCGCGTACTGCGCCGACGGGTCCATGCGCTTGATCTCCGGGCGCGGCAGGACCTCCGAGGGGTGGACCTTGATCTGCGCCGCGAACCGCACGGGGATCTCGTAGGTGTCGGCCCAGTCGTTGTCGAAGGTGCGCGCACCCGACTCACCCGCGAGGGCAGCGCGCCAGGTGCTGGCCACGTCCCCGCCCAGCGGGGTCGTGGCGCCCAGGCCTGTGACGACGACGTCGGTGACGGGGGTCATGGCTGCTCCAAGTGGGGTGAGAGGACGCGTCCGGGTCCCGGTCGGCGGTCGCCGGTGACGGGTCCGTCCGTGGGCCGGGGCCCGGACGCGGTCATGCTGCGGTGCAGGCGGGTCTCAGACCTGCGCGCCGTTGATGAAGCTCACGGCGTCGCCGACGGTCGCGAGGTTCTTGACCTCGTCGTCGGGGATGCGCACGTCGAACTTCTCCTCGGCGAGGGTCACGATCGTCATCATCGACAGCGAGTCGATGTCGAGGTCGTCGGTGAAGGACTTCTCGGGCAGGACGGAGTCGGTGGGAAGGCCGGTCTCCTCGCTGACGATCTCGGCCAGTCCGGCCAGGATCTCCTGCTCGTTGTGCGCCATCGGTGTCTCCTTGGTGTGGGTGGTACGGGGGTCTGGACGGTGCTGAACGCTACCGGGCGACGAGAGCCCGGAGGTGCCGCTGCTCATCAGGTCAGGGCAGGACGACGACCTGTGCCGCGTACACGAGGCCCGCGCCGAAGCCGATCTGCAGCGCGAGCGCGCCGCGCGACACCTGCCCCTCGCTGAGCAGACGCTCGGTGGCGAGCGGGATCGAGGCGGCTGACGTGTTGCCCGTGTCGACGATGTCGCGGGCCACCGCGACCGACTCGGGGAGCTTGAGCTGCTTGATCATCTGGTCGATGATCCGCATGTTCGCCTGGTGGGGGATGAACGCGTCGATCTGCTCGGCTGTCACCCCGGCGGCGTCGAGCGCACGCTGGGCGACCGGCGCCATCTGCCACACGGCCCACTTGAACACGCTCTGACCCTCCTGGCGCAGCGTGGGCCAGCCCGCGCCCTTGTCGCGCGTGTCGAGCCACGAGTGCGTCTGGCGGATGGTCTGGGCCTGGCTGCCGTCCGAGCCCCACACCGTGGGCCCGATGCCCGGGAAGTCCGACGCGCCGACGACGACCGCACCGGCCCCGTCGCCCAGCAGGAACGAGATGCTGCGGTCCGTCGGGTCGACGAACTCGCTCATCTTCTCGGCGCCGATGACGAGCACGTTGCGCGCCGCGCCCGAGCGCACGAGGGCGTCGGCCTGGCCGATGCCGTAGCAGTAGCCGGCGCACGCGGCCGAGATGTCGTAGGCGGCCGCCGGGGTCGCTCCGATGCGGTCGGCGAGGATCGCGGCGGCTGACGGCGTCTGGTGGAAGTAGGTGACGGTCGACAGGATCACGGCGTCGATGTCGGCACCCGTGAGCCCGGCGTCCTTGATCGCCGCGTTGGCTGCCTCTTCTGCGAGGTCGAGCACATCCGTGCCCTCGGCCGCGCGACGGCGCGTGACGATGCCGGTGCGCTGGCGGATCCACTCGTCGGACGAGTCGATCGGGCCGGCGATGTCGTCGTTCGTCACGACGCGCTCGCCGCGCATCACACCCAGGCCCAGGATGCGGGAGTGCGCGGGTCCGGTGGACTGCGTCAGGGTCGGTCGGGTCACGAGGTGGTCTCCTGGCTGAGCGGGCTCCGGTGGGCGTGGCGGGCGACGAGGTCACGGGCGGCCTCGACGTCGGCCGGTGACTTGATCGCGACCGTCTCCACCCCGGGCAGCGTACGCCGGGCCAGACCCGTGAGGACCCCGCCCGGAGCGAGCTCGAGCAGGGCGGTCACGCCGAGGCGCTGGAAGGTCGCCTGGCACATGTCCCAGCGCACGGGTGCCACGATCTGGCGGGCGATGCGGTCGAGCACCGAGGTGCCCGAGCCGAGCGGGCCGTGGTCGCCCGGCAGCTCGCCGTAGGGCAGGCCGTCGGCGTCGGAGAGCAGCACGACCCGGGGGTCGCGGGCGTCGCGGGCCGCGGCGACCGGCGCGAAGCCCTCGAGCGCGGACTGCATGAACGGGGTGTGGAAGGCGCCGGCCACCTGGAGCGGGATGACCCGCGCCTTGGCGGGCGGCTCGGCGGCGAGGCGGGTCAGGTCGTCGAGCGTGCCCGCGGCGACGACCTGGCCGCCGCCGTTGACGTTCGCGGGCCACAGGCCGAAGGCCTCGATCGCGGCGAGCACCTGCTCGGGGTCGCCGCCCACGACGGCGCTCATGCCGGTCGGCGTGGCGGCTGCGGCGGCGGCCATGAGCGAGGCGCGAACCGTCACGAGCGACACGGCGTCCTCGTCGCTCAGCACCCCGGCGACCGCCGCGGCAGCGAGCTCGCCGACCGAGTGCCCTGCTGTGACATCCGTCACGTCCGCGGCGTCGCGTCCGTCGAGGACCGTGCGCAGGGCCACGAGCGCCATGGCAACGATCAGGGGCTGCGCGACCGCGGTGTCCCGGATCGTCTCGGCGTCCGACGTGGTGCCGTGCGCCCTCAGGTCCAGGCCTGCGGCCTGCGAGAACGCGTCGACTCGCTCGGCGACCCCCGCCAGGTCGAGCCACGGCGCGAGCATTCCGGGAGTCTGGGAGCCCTGACCTGGGCACACGATGGCGAGCACTTGTCGACTATCCCGTGTTCCGTGCCGTGGAGGGTCCCCACGACGCCCACCAACCTTCGACGGGGCGCTTGTGTCGACCCTACAAAGAGCCGACGATCACGCCTCGGGCTCGAGCCGACCGAGCGCGAGCGCGGTCTGCAGCACGAACGACTCGCGCGCGTCCAGGGGGTCCCAGCCCGTGACGTCCGCGACCCGGCGCAGGCGGTACCGGACCGTGTTCGGGTGCACGTACAACGTGCGGGCGGCCGCCTCGAGCGAGCGCCCCGCCCCCAGGTAGGCCGAGAGCGTCTCGAGCAGCGAGCCCGTGCTGGCGGCCAGCGGGACGAAGGCCTGCGCGACGAGCGCCCGGCGGGCGACCACGTCCCCGACCATGACCCGCTCGGGGAGCAGGTCGTCAGCCTGCACCGGGCGGGGGGCCTGGTCCCACGCGGGGGCGGCGAGCAGCCCAGCGAGCGCGGCGCGCACCGAGCGGGCCGCCTCGGCCACGTGCGGCACGGGAGGACCGATCACCACGGGGCCGGGGCCGAACCGGGGCAGGAGCGAGGTCGCCGCGGCGACCAGGTCGCCGTCACCGCCGAGGAACACCATGAGGCGGTCGCCCTGGACCCCGACGAGGGTGTCGTCTGCGGCCCGGCGCATGGCCCGTCGCAGGTCGGTGGCGCGCACGTCGTCGAGCGGCGAGGTGGTGGTGCCGACCATGACGATCGCCGAGCCCCGCCCGGTCCAGCCGATCGCGGCGATGCGCGAGCGCAACGAGTCGTCTGCGTCGCCCCGCACCAGCGCGTCCACCACCAGGGCCTCGAGGCGGGCGTCCCACGCCCCGCGCACCTCGGCCGCGCGGGCGTAGACCTCGGCCGCCGAGAACGCGACCTCGCGCGAATAGCGCAGCACCGCCTCACGCAGGTCGCGCTCGCTCCCGGGCGCGGCGAGCTGGTCGCTGTGCATCTCGACGACGTCGACGATCATGCGCACCAGCTGGAGCGTGTGCTGCAGCGAGATCGACCGTGTCAGCTCGGGCGGGGCGGCCGCGAAGATCTCGCTCACGGCGTGCGGCGGGCTCGTCGGGTCGCTGAACCACGTGACGAACGCGTTGATGGCGGACTGGGCGACGAGCCCCACCCACGAGCGGTCCTCGGCGGGGAGTGCGCGGTACCACTCGAGCTCCTCGTCGAGGCGTCGCATCGCCGCCGCGGTGAGCAGCCCGTTCCCGTCCCGCACCCGGCGCAGCGTCTCGCTGCTGGCCGGCGGCGGCGGCGCGATGGTGACCCTGGCGTCGGTGGACTGATCGGCGGCGAGCGGGGACGCAGCTGCTGAGCTGGCGGGGTGGCGGCGCTGCGTGACCATGGGCCGAGCATATGGTGCCGTGTTGTGGGAAGTCGACAAAGGTGTCGTCGGTGCGTCCCGTGTGAAAGCCTCCCGTTGGGGGAGCGCACAGCGACGTGATGCGACTAAGGTCGCGTCATGGCCCTGCTGCCCCGACTCCGCCAGCTCATGAGGCGCCCCACGTCGGCGTCCCGGGTCGGCGCGCGTCGTCCGACCAAGGCGGCACGACGCGGAGACACCTTGCACGAGGACGCGCTGCGCTCCGTGCTCAGCGACGACCCCAACAACGAGCGCGCCTTCCGGGCCCTCGCCGAGATCGTGCGGCGTCGTGCCGCCGAACCGGACCCCGAGACCGACCCGCTCGTCCGGGCACTGCCCGAGAGCGAACGGCAGCGCGCCGCCGACCTCGCCGTCTGGTCGCTCGGGGAGGAGCTCGCGGGCAACCCGCGGGCCTGGTACCCGCTCATCGAGGTCGCCCGGCTGTCCGCCGGCGACGACCGCGAGGGGACGCTGCGCCGCCTCACGACGGCCACCGAGCGGGAGGCGTCGGGCCGGGCGCTCGCCGAGGGCCTGCGGGTGCTGCGGGAGGCCGATCTGCCGGTCGACGCCCTCTGGCTCGGCGTCGGGCACTGGCGGCCCCGCGAGCACGACCCCGAGGTCGCGCGCCAGCTCGTGCTCGCCGCGGTCGAGGCCGGTCGCCCGCTCGAGGCCAAGCAGCACCTCGGCTCGCTCGACATGTACCCCGACGCGCGCGCCGTCGCGTCGCTGCGGGTCGAGCTCGTCGAGATCATCGCCGACGCCGAGCAGCAGCCCACCCCTGATACCTGAGGTGCCGCCCGGTGCGACCGCACCGCGACAGCACCCAGCCGGGACCGCACCCAGCCGGGACCGCACGCAGCCGGGACCGCACGAACGAAGGGCCCGTACCGCCGAGGCGGTACGGGCCCTTCGTTCGTCAGCCGGTCAGCGACTCAGGAGTCGCCGCCCGTGTTGCCCGACGTCCCGGCCGTCACGTCGTGCAGGCGGTAGCGCTCGATCGCCTTCGCGGGGACGTCCGCCGGGACCTGACCGTCGCGCGCGAGCTGCTGCAGCACGCGCACCGCGGTCGAGGGGCCGTCGATCTTGAAGTGCCGACGGGCCGCGGCGCGCGTGTCGGAGAAGCCGAAGCCGTCCGCCCCGAGCGTCGCGTACGTGCCGGGGATCCAGGCGCGGACCTGGTCGGCGACGAGGTGGTCGTAGTCCGTCGTGGCGACGAACGGACCCTCGGCCCCGCGCAGCTTCTGCGTCAGGTACGCCTCGCGCTGCTCCTCGCCGGGACGCAGGAACGCCTGCGCGTCCGCGGCGAGCCCGTCGCGGCGCAGCTCGTTCCAGCTCGTGACCGACCACACCGCGGCGCGCACGCCCCAGTCGTCGGCCAGGAGCTGACGGGCCTCGAGCGCCCACGGCACCGCGACGCCCGACGCGAGGATCTGGGCACGAGGCCCGTCGCCCTCGGCCGGAGCGACCTGGTGGATGCCCCGCAGGATGCCCTCGACGTCGACGTCCTCCGGCTCGACCGGCTGGATCATCGGCTCGTTGTACACGGTGATGTAGTACATGACGTCGGGGTCGCGCGGGTCGTCCTCGCCGTACATGCGCTGGAGGCCGTCACGCACGATGTGCCGGATCTCGTACCCGTACGCCGGGTCGTAGTGCACGACGTGCGGCTGGGTGCCCGCGAGGAGCGGCGAGTGCCCGTCGGCGTGCTGCAGGCCCTCACCCGTGAGGGTGGTGCGGCCTGCGGTGGCGCCGATCAGGAACCCACGCGTCATCTGGTCGCCGGCGGCCCAGAACTGGTCACCGGTGCGCTGGAACCCGAACATCGAGTAGTAGAAGTAGAACGGGATCAGCGGCTCGCCGTGCGTCGCGTAGGACGTGCCGACGGCCTGGAACGCAGCTGCCGAACCGGCCTCGTTGATGCCGGTGTGCATGATCTGGCCGGCCTCGGACTCCTTGTAGGAGAGCATGAGGTCGCGGTCGACCGCGAGGTAGTTCTGCCCGTTCGTGTTGAAGATCTTCGCGCTCGGGAAGATCGCGTCGAGCCCGAACGTGCGGGCCTCGTCGGGGATGATCGGGACGATGCGGTGCCCGAACTCCTTGTCCTTGACGAGGTCCTTGAACAGCCGCACGAGCGCCATCGTGGTGGCGACCTCCTGCGTGCCCGAACCCTTCTTGAGCAGGTCGTAGGTCGACGCGTCGGGGAGCTTCACCGGGGTGTGCTCGGTGCGACGCTCCGGGACGAAACCGCCCAGCGCGCGGCGACGGTCCAGCATGTACTGGATCGCCGGGTCGTCGGCCCCCGGGTGGAAGTACGGCGGCAGGTACGGGTTCTCGTCGATCTGCTCGTCCGTGATCGGGATGTGCAGCGAGTCGCGCAGCGTCTTGAGGTCGTCCGACTTCAGCTTCTTCATCTGGTGCGTCGAGTTGCGCCCGGCGAAGCCCGAACCCAGGCCGTAGCCCTTGATCGTGTGCGCGAGGATGACGGTCGGCTGACCCGTGTGGGCGGTTGCCGCGGCGTAGGCCGCGTACAGCTTGCGGTAGTCGTGACCACCGCGCTTGAGCGCCCAGATCTCGTCGTCGGTCATCTTCTCCACGAGCGCCTTCGTGCGCGGGTCGCGCCCGAAGAAGTGCTCACGGACGAAGGCTCCGTCGTTCGCCTTGTACGTCTGGTAGTCGCCGTCGGGCGTGACGTTCATCAGGTTGACGAGCGCACGGTCCTTGTCGGCGTTGAGCAGGACGTCCCACTCGCGGCCCCAGATCACCTTGATGACGTTCCAGCCCGCACCGCGGAACTGCGCCTCGAGCTCCTGGATGATCTTGCCGTTGCCGCGCACCGGACCGTCGAGCCGCTGCAGGTTGCAGTTGACGACGAACGTCAGGTTGTCCAGGCCCTGCTGCGCCGCGAGCTGGAGCATGCCGCGCGACTCGGGCTCGTCCATCTCGCCGTCACCGAGGAACGCCCAGACGTTCTGCTGGCTCGTGTCCTTGATGCCCCGCAGGTGCAGGTAGCGGTTCGTCCACGCCTGGTAGATCGCGGACGCCGGGCCCAGGCCCATCGACACCGTGGGGAACTCCCACAGGTCCGGGGCCAGACGCGGGTGCGGGTACGACGGCAGGCCGCCACCCGGGTGCGAGAGCTCCTGGCGGAACCCGTCGAGCTGGTCGGCCGAGAGCCGACCCTCGAGGAACCCGCGGGCGTACACGCCGGGGGAGGCGTGACCCTGGAAGTAGACCTGGTCGCCGCCGCCCGGGTGGTCCTTGCCGCGGAAGAAGTGGTTGAGACCCACCTCGTACAGCGTCGCGACCGACGCGTACGACGAGATGTGCCCGCCCACCGCGACGCCCGGACGCTGGGCTCGCGTGACCATGACGGCCGCGTTCCAGCGGATCCACGAGCGGTAACGACGCTCGAGGGCCTCGTCGCCCGGGAAGTAGGGCTCCTCGTGCACGCCGATCGTGTTGACGTACGGGGTGTTCAGCGACGTGGGGATCGCGACGTTGCGCTCACGTGCCCGCTTGAGCAGGTTGAGCAGGACGTAGCGAGCCCGCGGGCCACCCTTGTCGTCGATCAGGCCGTCGAGGGAGTCCACCCACTCGCCGGTCTCCTCGGGGTCGATGTCCGGTACCTGGCTCAGCAGGCCGTTGATCAGCGGACCCCTGTCCTCGGTCGAAGCCACCTGTGCTCCTCGCCTCTCGTCTGCGGCGGGGCCCGGTCGGCCTCGGCACGCATCGTGGCCCGGACCCGTCGTGGCACGCTGGGGCGCCTCGGACGGGTACGGGTAGTCGACCCATTCTCGGTCCACCATGGGCCGAAAGTCACACCGGGCACGCCTTCCGAGGACGTGACGTCCGCGACAGCGACCCCGTTGCGACACGGCGGGGCCTCTTGCCAGAGCACCGTCGAGTGCGGTGGGCTACGGTTTGCGAGCATCAGCAGGTCGCCCTCCCGGGCGGTCGTGACGGAAGGGAACGGGTCAGGACGTGGCATCCACCGCGGACGACGCGGCCACGCAGGCGGCGGGTCGTCTCGGATTTACCTCGGGTCAGGTGATCCAGGAGTTCGGGTATGACGACGACGTCGACGGCGGCCTGCGGGGCGCGATCGAGGGGGCCACTGGGGCCGAACTCGTCGACGAGGAATACGACGACGTCACTGACGGCGTCATCATCTGGTGGCGGGACGACGACGGCGACCTCACGGACGCCCTGGTCGACGCGCAGACCGTGCTCGACGACGGCGGGACCATCTGGATCTTCACGCCGAAGAAGGGCCGCACGGGTCACATCGACCACGGCGAGATCGAGGAGGCGGCCACCACGGCCGGTCTGCACGTGACGAGCACGTTCTCGATCGCCGCCGACTGGTCGGCGACGCGTCTGGGAACCCGCGGGCGCGGACGTTGACGGTGGTCGAGCAGAAGTCGCCGCAGGTCGGTGAGCTCGCTCCCGACCTCACCCTGCCCGACACGCACGGGACCCCGGTGACGCTCTCTGCGCTCCGGGGCACCCCCGTCGTGATCGTGTTCGTGCCGTTCGCGTTCTCGGGCATCTGCACCGGTGAGCTGTGCGAGCTGCGGGACAACATCGCGGCGTTCGACGATGCCGGCGTGCGCCTGCTCGTCGTCTCGTGCGACCCGATGTTCTCGCTGCGGGCGTGGGCCGAGCACGAGGGCTACACGTTCGACCTGCTCTCGGACTTCTGGCCGCACGGCGACGTCGCCAGCGCCTACGGCGTGTTCGACGCCGAGCGCGGCCGCGCGGTCCGGGGCAGCTTCCTCATCGACGCCGACGGCGTGCTGCGCTGGAGCGTCGTCAACCCCGCCGGTCAGGCGCGTGACCTGGCGGGATACCGCGAGGCGCTCGCCGCCCTCGCGGGCTGAGACCAGTCGCACGGCCTGTCGAGCCTTCGGGTCGATAGGCTGTGCGACCGTCCAAGGGGCCTGTAGCTCAGCTGGTCAGAGCGCCGCGTTTACACCGCGGAGGTCGCCGGTTCGAAACCGGCCGGGCCCACCCTGTCTTCGACCTCCGGACCAACCCGTCCGCGGCGCCCGTAAGCGGAGCTAGAGCAGCCCTCCCCGGGGCGCCAGCGTGCTTGACGGTGGCTCATCACACCGTGATTTCAGGGGTGCCCAGAACACGATCGGACGTTCGCGCTCCTGCTACGGTCGCCGGCGTGCACGTGAGCTCGCTCCACCTGTTTCCTGTGAAGTCGCTGCGTGGCAGCTCGGTCCAGGTGGCCGAGGTCGAGCGGCTGGGGCTGCGTGGCGATCGGCGGTGGATGGTCGTCGACGAGGACGGTCGCACCCTGACTGCACGCAAGCACCCCGAGATGCTCGCGGTGACCGCTACGCCTGCACCCGGCGGCGTGGTGCTGCGGACCGCTGGGCGGGAGCCGCTGGTCGTGCCCGAACCGGAGGGGCCGTCCGACGTGCCGGTGCAGCTTTCGCGCGTAGGTGAGGTCACGTCCGCGGGTCCGCGGGCCGACGGCTGGCTGAGCGAGGTGCTCGGTCGCGCCGTGCGGCTTGTCTGGCTCGACGACCCGGCCCGGCGCCCGATGAGCGCCGTGCACGGCGGACATCCCGGCGACCCCCTGAGCCTGGCCGACACCGGGCCGCTGCTGCTCACCTCGACGGCTTCGTTGCGTCAGCTGGACGAGTGGGTCGCGCAGGGCGTGGCCGACGCCGCGGACGGGGGTGGCGCCGCCGGTGGTGAGGCTCCCGGCCCGCTCGCGATGGAGCGGTTCCGGCCCAACGTGGTGGTCGACGGCGACCTCGAGCCGTTCGTCGAGGACACCTGGGCGCGGCTGCGCATCGGCGACGTCGAGTACCGCTTCGCCGAACGATGCGACCGGTGCGTGCTGACCACGATCGACCCCGAGACGCGGCGGAAGGGCCCCGAGCCGCTCCGCACCCTGGCCCGGCACCGCCGCGAGGACGGCAAGGTCTGGTTCGGGATCCGGGTCGTCCCCGTGCGGGCAGGGACAATCGCTGTGGGCGACTCGGTCGTCGTGCCCGGCGTCCCGTCCGCCAGGTAGCGTTCTCCCGTGAGCAGCACCCCTCCCGCACCCCCGACGCTGGCCGAGGTCGTCCGGGTGCTCGACCGCCTGTACCCGCCCGCCACGGCAGAGTCGTGGGATGCGGTGGGGCTCGTCACGGGTGACCCCGCGCAGCCGGTGCGCAAGGTGATGTTCGCGGTGGACCCGGTCGCTGCTGTCGTTGACGAGGCCGTCGCCTGGGGCGCGGATCTCGTCGTGACCCACCACCCGCTGCTGCTGCGCGGCGTGCACTCGGTCGCCGCCACGACGTTCAAGGGTGCGCTGCTGCACCGTCTGATCCGCGCGGGCGTCGCGCTGTACGCCGCGCACACCAACGCCGACGCCGCCCCGGACGGTGTGGCCGAGGCGCTCGCGGACGCGGTCGGCGTGGTCGACCTGACGCCGCTCGTCGCGCTCCCCGCCGAGCCGCTCGACAAGCACGTCGTGTTCGTCCCCGTGGCCGACGCCGGGCGCCTGGTCGACGCGCTCGCGGCGGCGGGTGCGGGTGCGGTGGGCGAGTACACGCGCTGCGCGTGGCAGACCACGGGTGAGGGGACGTTCACCCCGTCCGCCGACGCGCGGCCGACCATCGGGCAGGCGGGCGAGGCGAGCGCCGTGGTCGAGGCGCGGGTCGAGATGGTCGCACCGCGCCACCTGCGCGACGCCGTCGTCGCGGCGATGCGGGCCGCGCACCCCTACGAGGAGCCTGCGTTCGACGTGCTCGAGCTGGCGCGCTGGGACGGCCCGACCGGGACCGGCCGTGTCGGGCGGCTCGCCGAGCCCACGACCCTGCGCGGCTTCGCCGAGCGTGTCGCGCAGGCGCTGCCCGCGACGCCGCAGGGTGTGAGGTTCGCCGGCGACCCCGGGGCGCTCATCGAGACGGTCGCCGTGGTCGGCGGATCGGGCGACTCGCTGTTCGACGCGGTCCGCGCCCGCGGCGTCGACGCCTACCTCACCGCCGACCTGCGTCATCACCCGGCCTCCGAGCAGCGCGAACGCGCCGTGCACGAGGCCGGCCCCGGGCGGCCCGCGACCCCGTTCCTCGTGGACGTCGCCCACTTCGCGTCGGAGTGGCCCTGGCTCGACCGGGCCGCCGCCGACCTCCGCACCTCGCTCGAGAACACCGGGACTACGGTGGAGACCAGGGTCAGCACACTGCGCACCGACCCGTGGACCGACCGCGTATCGAGCCCGGACCATGCCCCGCTGTCGGAAGGACCTACCCCGTGACCACTGCACCTCCCCAGGAGCAGCGTCGACTGCTCGACGTCCAGGAGCTCGACACGCGCCTGGACCAGATCGCGCACCGCCGCCGTACGCTGCCCGTCCTGACCCGGCTGACCGAGCTCGAGGGTCGCATCGCCGACCTCGAGACGGCCCTCGTCACCTCGCGCACCGCCACGAACGACCTCCGCCGCGAGCTGAAGAAGGCCGAGACGGACGTCGAGCAGGTGCGCACGCGCGCCGAGCGGGACCAGGCCCGGCTGAACTCGGGCACCGGCAGCCCCAAGGACCTGCAGGCGCTGCAGCACGAGCTCGTCGCCCTCGGGCGTCGGCAGAGCGAGCTCGAGGACGTCGAGCTCGAGGT
This sequence comes from Cellulomonas sp. P22, assembly GCF_044392165.1. NCBI lineage: Bacteria > Bacillati > Actinomycetota > Actinomycetes > Micrococcales > Cellulomonadaceae > Cellulomonas > Cellulomonas sp. P22. The sequence goes on along the minus strand of NZ_JBISBW010000003.1, from coordinate 11,351 downwards.
CATGGAGCGGCTCGAGGCGCACGAGGGTGCGCTCGCCGAGGTCACCAAGGCCCACGGCGAGCTCCTCACGCAGCGCACCGAGCTCGAGGCCGAGCGGGACGCCGCGTTCGCGGAGCTCGACACCGAGGCCGAGCAGGTCCGGGCCAAGCGTGCCGAGACCATCGCGCCCCTCGACGAGAAGCTCGTCGCGCTGTACGAGCGGCTGCGCGGACGCCTGGGTGGTGTCGCCGTCGCGGCGCTGCGCCGTGGGCGCTCGGAGGGCAGCGGGCTCCAGGTCCCCGGCACCGAGCTGGCGCGGATCAAGGCGCTCCCGCCCGAGGAGATCGTGTTCTGCGAGGACTCCGGTCGGATCCTCGTGCGGGGTGAGGACGCCTACTGATGACCCCGACCGGGGGGCCGCGCGGGCGTCGTCGCCTCATCGTCGAGGCCGACGGTGGCTCGCGTGGCAACCCGGGCCCCGCGGGGTACGGCGCGCTCGTGCGCGACGCCTCGACGGGTGAGGTCCTCGCGGAGCGCGCCGAGCACATCGGCCGCACCACGAACAACGTCGCCGAGTACTCGGGGCTCATCGCGGGCCTGCGGGCAGCCGCCGAGATCGACCCGGCCGCCCAGGTCGAGGTGCGCCTCGACTCGCGCCTGGTCGTCGAGCAGATGTCGGGCACCTGGCAGATCAAGCAGGACGGGATGCGTCGCCTCGCCGAGATCGCGCGGGGCGTGCTGCCCGCCGAGCAGGTCCTCTACACCTGGGTGCCGCGTGCGCAGAACGCGGCGGCCGACGCTCTCGCGAACGAGGCCATGGACTCGGGCCGCACGATCGCGCGCGACGCGGTGCCAGCCGCGCCGGGTGGCACGGTGCCGTCCGCACCGGGCGACGTGCCGTCCGCACCGGCCGTCGCGACGGACCGACGGGCCGGGCGACCCTCGGGTGCGGCGCCGCGCTTCGACGACGCCGAGCCGGTGACGGTGGTGCTCGTGCGGCACGGCGAGACGTCCATGACCGTCGCGGGTGGGTACTCGGGGTCGTCCGAGCCGGGCCCGCCCCTGAGCGCGCACGGCCGACGCCAGGCCGCCGCGGCGGCGGACCTGGTCGAACGCGTCGGACGGGACATGTGGGGCGACATCCCGTACCCGAGCGAGCTCATCGCGTCCCCGATGGTGCGCACCCAGGAGACCGCGGCGATCCTCGGTGCGCGGCTCGGGCTCCCGGTGGAAGTCGTCGAGATCGTCAAGGAGGCCGACTTCGGGGCGTGGCAGGGGCTGACCGCCGCGGAGATCGAGGAGCGGTGGCCCGGTCAGCTGGAGCCGTGGCACTCGCGCGCTGACGTGCGTCCCCCGGACGGCGAGTCGATCGTGGACGTGGGCATACGGGTGCGGCAGGTCTTCGACGACCTGCTCGCCGGGGGTGTCGACCGGACCGTGGTGGTGGTGAGCCACGCCGTGACGATCCGTGCCGCGGTCGGCACCGCGATGGGCGCCCAGCCGTCCTCGTGGAGCCAGCTGCGGGTCGCGCCGGCCTCGGTGAGCATCGTGCGGCTGTTCGAGGACGGGCGCAGCGAGGTGGCGGTGGTCGGGGTGCCGAGCGAGGGCTGGGCGCGCTGAGGCGTGCCGGTGGCGGTCAGTGGGTCGCGACGAGCGCGCCCACCGCGGCGAGCACCGCGAGCGGGGCGAGGACCGCGCCCTGCCGTACGACTGTCCACGGGCTCACGGGCATGAGCATCTGGCGGCAGCGCTGCAGCCACAGCAGGGTCGCGAGCGATCCCCACGGCGTCACGAGCGGCCCGACACCCACCCCGATGAGCAGCGCGGCAAGCCGCAGGGGTTCGCCGCCCGCGGTGGGCTCGAGCGCGAGGTAGGCCGGCAGGTTGTCGGCCGCGTTCGCGCCGACGGCACCGGTCGCCGCGAGCCGCAGCAGCGCTCCCGGGCCGTCGCCGGTGCCGGCGACCCGGGCGAGCAGCTCCCCGAGCCCGTGCACGTGCGCGGCCTCGACGACGGTGAACAGGGCCAGCACCACCAGCAGCATCTGCCACGGGACCATGCGCCCCACCGGTCCCGGCAGCTCGCCGCGACGTACCCGGGTCACCACGAGCAGCACCAGGGCGGCGACGACAGCGACGACCGTGACCGGGACGCCCGCGGCGAACGCCACGCCGAGCGCGGCCGTCACCAGCGCCGTGGTGCGCAGCAGCACCGCGTCGGGCGCCGCGGGCGCGGGCAGGGTCACAAACGTGCCGCGCAGGTCGCCACGGTCGCGGACGGCCAGGTACACCACCGTCATGACGATCGCGGCCAGCGCCGGTGCCCACATGAGGGCGACGTAGCCCACGCCCTGGGTGCGCAGCACGTGGTCCGCGAGGAGGTTGGTCAGGTTGGAGACCGGCAGGAGCAGCGAGGCTGTGTTCGCGAGCGCGAGGACGGCCAGCGCGAGCACGCGTGTCGAGAAGCCCGTCCGTCGGCCGAGCGCGATCACCGCTGGCGTGAGCAGCACGGCCGTGGTGTCGAGCGAGAGCACCACTGTGCTCACCACCGCGATCCCCACGACCAGCAGCCACAGCCGTGTCCTGCGGCCGCGCGCGACCCGGGCGGCGAACCCCGCCGCCGCGTCGAACAGCCCGGCAGCGGCGCACAGCTCGGCGACGACAGTCAGGGCGGCGACGAACAGCAGCACCGGGAAGGTCCGGGTGACCAGCTCGCGGGCGTCGGGCAGCGGAAGCACGCCCGTGCCGACCACGCCGACGACGACGAGCACGGCGAGCACCCACCAGGGCAGGCGCCGGCCGCCGGGAAGCCTCACCGGACGACGAGCGAGAGCACCCGCGCGCCGCGTCCGGCGGGCGCGAGCTCGACGTCGTGGAGCTCGGAGCCCACGAGCTCACCCGCGGCGTGCGCGAGCTGCTCGGCGTCGGCGGGCACCGGACCCGGTCGCGTCACGAGGTGCCGCGTGAGCACCCCCCGGGTGTGCTTCGCGTGGTGCGAGACGACCGACCGCTTCCCGTCGAGCTCGCGCTCGACCCGGACGGTGACCCACGCGGGCGCGCCGGTCGGACGCCAGGCCGCCAGGTACGCCGCCGATCGGCAGTCCACCACCAGCTCGTCGGCGGCCCGCGGGTCGAGCTCGTCGGCGAGCGCGTCGCGCCAGGCGCGGGCCAGGGGGCCGACGCCCGGCAGGTCGGTGCCCATCGACAGCCGGTAGGCGGGGATCGCGTCGTCGGGGGCCACGAGCCCCCACAGCGCCGAGACGACCCGCACCGAACGGGCGGCCAGCGCGGCCGGCTCGCCGGACAGGTCGGCCAGCCCCGCGGCCGCGTACAGCACGCCGGTGTAGACGTGCGCGGCCGGAGCGGTGGGGGAGGTCCGCAGCCGCACGTTGCGGGCGACCTCGTCGGCCAGGCTCGAGCCGACCCCCAGCGTGGCCACCCCATCGGGCCGGGCGCTCACCTCGACGAGGGCGTCGAGCACCTTCTCGCGCCAGGGCGTCAGGCCCGGCGAGGACAACCCGCCGAGGTCGAGGGGGGCACCGGAGTCCGGGGCGGTCTTGCCTTCCGACGGGGGCAGCAGCACGAGCACGCCACGACTCTAGGCGGTGAACCTGCCCCGCCCAGCACGTGGCCGCGGGCGGCGGCGACGTCGGAGGCCTGACCTGCGCGCGGGGTAGGCTGACCCCGCGGATGAGTCAGTCAGGCGGCCGCGTCGAACCCTCGGGTTCGCCGAGGAACGTCCGGGCTCCACAGAGCGGGGTGGTGGGTAACGCCCACCCGGGGTGACCCGCGGGACAGTGCCACAGAAAGCAGACCGCCACGTGCGCTCCTCGGAGCGTGCGGGGTAAGGGTGAAACGGTGGTGTAAGAGACCACCAGCGTGCCGGGTGACCGGTGCGGCTAGGTAAACCCCACCCGGAGCAAGGTCAGACAGGGAGTGTTCGAGGGCTGCTCGCCCGAGCTCCCGGGTAGACCGCTGGAGGCGTGCGGCAACGTACGTCGTAGATGGATGGTCGCCACCCGCGCGGGGGCAACCGCGCGCGGGGACAGAACCCGGCGTATCGACTGGCTCATCCGCCCACCCGGTCGCCGGGCCCGGCGCCCTCGCCCGACCTGACGTAGCATTCCTGACAAATGGTGCACAACGACGGAGTCTCGTCGGCGTGGGCGATCACCGGTCGGGGGGCTGGGATGACCGAGGTGCGCGGACCCGTGCCGGGCCGCTGGATGCGTCGCGGAGCGGGGCTCGTGGTCGTGGTGTGGCTGCTGGGGATGCTGCTGACGGCGACGCCGGCCGGTGCGGCGGCGGCGCGCCTCCACGCGGGGGATCGGCTCTTCGCCGACGACTTCCTCACCTCGGCGAACGGTGCGATCAGCCTGGTCGTGCAGGCCGACGGTGACGTCGTGCTCGAGGCTCCCGATGGCACCCCACGCTGGAGCGCGGGCACGGGTGGGCACCCGGGGGCGACGCTCGTCATGCAGCCCGACGGGAACCTCGTGGTGCGTGCCGCGTCGGGGGAGACCCTGTGGCAGAGCGGCACCGTGGGCACGGGTGCGTACCTCCAGGTCTACGACGACGGCCGCTTCGACGTGGTCGCGGTCGGCGGCCAGCCCGTGTGGACGTCGGGCACGAGCTACCACCCGGCGCGGCTCGGCCTGCGGGACGCGTTGGGCGTGGATCAGCGACTCCAGTCGCCCGACGGCGGCTACGAGCTCCTGCTCGCCGAGGACGGCAACCTGGTGCTGAGCGACGCTGCGGGGCCGGCGTGGGAGTCGGAGACCGGGGGGTCGGGGGGTGAGCGGCTCGCCGTGGCGCCCGACGGTGACCTGGTCCTGACCGCAGCCGACGGGAGCATCGTCTGGCGGTCGAACACCGCGGGGTCGGGGGTCGTCTCGTTGCGGCTCGAGGACGACGGGCGGCTCGTGCTGGCGGACCTGACGGGTGCCGCGCGGTGGCACACGCCCGCGCACCCGACGCTCGCTCCGTCGTCTGCCGAGGTCGTCGCCACGAGCTGCGCCGACGTCGACGGTCCCGTCCCGCGCGAGTCCACCGTGGTGGCCAGCGGCTTCCGGGTCCACCCGTGCCTGGCCGGGGCGGTGGACCAGCTGGTGGCCGACGCGCTCGTCGATGGCGTCGAGCTCGGCGGCGGGGGGTGGCGCAGCGCCGAGGCGCAGATCGAGCTCCGCCGGGTCAACTGCGGCGAGAGCGAGGTCGACGTGTGGGAGAAGGCGGCCTCGGAGTGCTTCCCGGCCACCGCCAACCCGGGACGGTCGCGCCACGAGCGTGGCCTGGCGATCGACTTCACGCAGGACGGCCGGATCCTCACCGCGGACAGCCCGGGCTTCGCCTGGCTCGTGGCCCACGCCGAGCAGTACGGCCTGGAGAACCTGCCGTCGGAGCCGTGGCACTGGAGCGTCGACGGCGGCTGACGCGCGCGCCGACCCCGTCCGGGGAGGTGTGCGTCAGGCCGGCAGCACCGCGGCGATCGCGCTCACCTCGATGAGCGCGCCCGGCACACCGAGCCCGGCGACCCGGGCGGCGGTGACGAGCGGCGGGGCCCCACCGACGGCGAGCCGTGGGGCGATGGCCCCGTACGCGGCGCCGAGGTCGGCGTCGGCGACGATGAGCACAGTCCACTGCACGACGTCGGCGAGCGAGGCTCCGGCGGCGTCGAGCGCGATGCCGGCGTTGTCGATCGCGCGGGCCGACTGCTCGACCACGTCGTCCGAGACGACCGCACCGGTGGCGTCGACCCCGTTCTGACCGCCGACGTAGATGGTCGTCGCCCCCGGGGGCACGACGGCGACGTGGCTGAACGCCGGGCTCGCGACGAGGCCAGCAGGCTGCAGACGGGTGATCTCCATGGCATCCACCGTTCCACACGACGCCGACATGCACGCGCCTAGCGGGCGGTCCGCTCCCAGTGGCCCGGGCGGGTCAGGTCTGGCGGCAGGCGGGTGGCGGCGTCACCGCGGGCGGCGTCGACCTGGGGCTGTGTGAGGAACAGGGCCTGGGAGAGGTCCGCGCCGCGCAGGTCCGCGTCGCGCAGGTCCGCCCCGATGAGATCGGTGCCGGTCAGGTCCGCGCCGCGCAGGTCGGCGGCGATGAGGTAGGCCCCGCGCAGGTTCGCGCCGCGTAGCGGGGTGCCGGTCAGCCGAGCGCCGATCAGGTCGGCACCGGGCCGGATCCGGCGCGGGGTCGCACCTCGGCGGATGACATCGGCCCGCACGACCTCGCTCACCCGTGCCAGGAGCTGCGTGACGGTGTCGCGGTGCGCACCCGTGTCGAGCGCCAGCACCACCTCGGCGGAACCCTGCGCGTGGCGGTCCGTCACCTCGATCGCGTGCTCGACCTCGGTCCTGAGCTCGGGCGGCAACGCCAGGTTGCGGGCCTGCGTGAGGTACCACAGCAGCTCGTGGAGCTGGCGCACCACGCTGAAGACGGCGAACATCGACCGGCCTGTCTCCGGATCGTCGCGCCAGTCGCGCCCGCCGGACGCCTGTGTGACCCGCTGGCCCGCTCCGAAGCAGTCGAAGACCGTGCAGCCCCGGAACCCGCGCTCGCGCAGGTGGGCGTGGATGTCGCACCGCAGGTCACCCTCGAGGTGCGTGCACGGCTCACCTGCGGCCTTGTCGATCGCGAAGTCGGCCGACCTCGTGAACGCCAGGGCGACGCAGCACAGCCCCGCGCACCGGGCGCAGTCGGCCCGCAGCTGGGGGAGCGGGGCGGGGACCATGTCGTGATCCAACCAGTGCCCGTCACCACGGACGCCGTCGCCGCGCCCGGGCGGGGCGCACGCGTGCGCAGCTGGTCAGGGCAGCGCTCGGGCCGCAGCCTCGTCTGCGGCGATCTGGGCCGGCGTCAGGCGCAGCAGGCAGAACCACCTCGTCCTACCAGGCGGCGAGCTCACGAGAATCGGCGCAGTCGATCGCGACCTGGCTCACGACGAGTCCCATGACGTGGACGAGAGGGACGGTCGACGTCGTCGGCAACCGCGTGTCCGGCGTCCGGTTGCGACCGTTCTGGGATGATCGCGGTGTGCCCCCGCTGCTGACCGTGCTGTCTTCGTCGGTACCTGCGTCCTGGACCGTCGCCGTCCCGGTCGCGACCACGAGCGGGTCGGCGGGCTGGCTCGCGTGGGCGGTTCTGCTCGGCCCCGCCGCCACCCTCTGCGCGGGTGTCGTCGCGGGGGTGGTCGCCTTCCTCGCGCTCGGCCAGCGGCGTCGGGCCGACGCGACGGCCGAGTGGTGGCGACGGACGCAGTGGGCGCTGGGCGAGGCGCTCTCTGACGACCCGTCCCGTCGTCGCGTCGGCACCGCCGTGCTGTACCGGCTGGCGCAGAGCGACCTGGCCACCGACGAGGACCTTGCTGTGTTCGACGCGGCGTGGGCAGTGCTGCTCGGTGGCGTCCGCCCGCTGGCTGCGGCGACCGGCCCCACCCAGGCCGAGGTGACAGCCGCGCGCGGTCAGGTGCTGACCGACCGCCGTCGGGGTCTGTCGAGCCCCGCCTGGGTCGAGGCCGTGGCACGCGGCGTCGACGAGTGACGTGCGTCCTGCACGGATCGTCCGCACCCCGCACCGTCTCGCACAGTGACACCGCTCGTCTCCGCCAGGTGCCCTAGTCGCGGAGTCGACGGACGATGGGACGTGGCCCTCAACGGGCCGTGTGCCGAGCACGAGGAGGCAGCACGATGGGGATCGACGACATCAAGTCCGGAGCGGGTGACGCGGCCGACAAGGCCAAGGACGAGGCGCAGGACAAGGGCCAGCAGGCGGCCGACGCGGCGCGGGACAAGGCCTCGGAGGCCGGCGACGCGGCCAAGAGCAAGGCCGAGGGCTTCACGTCGTCCGGCGACGACAAGAACCCGTAGGTCACCGGGCGGATCTCTGGGAGCATCTGCGGCGTGCCCACGCCGCAGACCGCATCACCGCCCGCTCTCACCCCGCCCGCTCTCACCCCGCCCGACCTCGCGCTGGTGATCGTCGCGGTCGACGACCTGTCCGCCGCGACTGACTTCTGGGTCGCACTCACGGGGTGGGAGACGACCGAGGACGCCCCGGTCTACCGCGAGCTGCGGGCTCCGTCGGGGGTGCGGCTGGGCGTCTACGCCCGGACCGCGTTCGTGGTGAACCTCGGGTGCGACGTCGCCGACCTGGCGGCCGGCCCGGTCGCCGCGACCGAGGTGTACCTGGCGGTCGACGACGTCGTGTCGACGCAGCGACGGGCACTCGCGCTGGGTGCCCGCCTGCTGCGGGAGGTCGAGACCAAGCCCTGGGGAGACGACGTCGCGTACGTGCTCGCCCCCGGGGGTCTGGTGGTCGCGCTCGCGGCCCCGACCGGCTCCTGACCTGGACGCTCAGGCGTCCCGGGGTGTTCCGCCCCGCAGCCGCTCGAGGTGCCGCCGGTGCTCGCCCGCGAGCCACGGGTCTGCCAGCCGCGGGTCGTGCGGGTCACGGCCCGACGCCAGCTCGTCGAGGTAGGCGCGGTCGGCGTCGAGCCGTCGGCGCAGATCGGCCGCGTCGCCCACGTGGCCGTGGCCCGGGACCAGCACCTGCACGTCGTAGGCCGTGGCGGCCTGCTCGAGCACGTCGAGCGCGGTGCGGTAGTCGCCGATCGGGTCGGCCGCGTCGGTGTCGAGCAGCGGGATCTCGCGGTCCGAGAGCATGTCGCCGGCGAGCATCACCCCGGCGTCGGGCACGACGAGCGCCGCGTGACCCACCGCATGGCCGTCGTGGCGGACCACCACGACGTCCCTGCCGGGCCAGGGGAGCCGATCGCTGCCGGCGGGGAGCGCTGTCAGGCGTGCGAAGAGCGCAGGGTCGTGACCGGGTGCCATGTCCTCGGCCTTGACCAGGTCGGCCGCCCGGGTGGCCTCCTGCGCGGCCACGGCAGCTGCGGTGGCCCACCGGGGGACGTCGGGCAGATCCTGGTGCCAGAGCACGTGGTCCCAGTGGGGGTGGGTCGCGAACCCCGCGGTCACGCGCCAGCCGTGCCGCCGCGTCTCGGCGGCCCGGGCGGTGACCTCGGCGACCGTGATGCCCGGGTCCACGAGCAGACAGGTGCCGTCAGGGGCGACGACGGCGGTGGTCAGGCTCGACCAGATCTCGGCGGTCGCGGTCCAGATGCCGGGTGCCACCTGCGTGAACGTCTGCGCGCTCGTCATCGTTCGATCCTAGGTCGGCGCACATGAGAACACCCTCATCGTGGAGTGTTCCCAGGGAGCGCCATCTTCTGGGATCGTCGAGCTACGGACATGAGCCTCTCGCACCCCCCCGCGGCAGGCTCAGGCCACGGTCTTCCGGACCGAGCGTGACGGCGGCATCCCGCTCCAGGGATGTCGCCGTCACGTGCGTCCGGAGGCCGCGACCAGGCGTGAGGTCGGTCAGTACGACGCGTCGGCTGCGAGTGCCGCAGCACCCACGATGCCCGCCGCGTTGCGCAGCGTGGCCGGCACGATCGGGGTGCGCAGGTCGAGCAGGGGCAGGAACCTCTCGTAGTGCTTGCTCACCCCGCCGCCCACCACGATGAGGTCCGGCCAGAACAGGTTCTCGACCACCGAGAAGTAGCGCTGCAGGCGTTCGGCCCACTGGTCCCAGCCGAGGTCCTCACGGTCGCGCGCGCTGTCCGCGGCGCGGCTCTCCGCGTCGTGACCGTCGATCTCAAGGTGGCCCAGCTCGGTGTTCGGCACGAGCGTCCCGTTCACCACGATCGCCGAGCCGATGCCCGTGCCGAGGGTCACCACGAGCACCACGCCCTTGACGCCCTTCGCCGCGCCGAACAGCGTCTCGGCGTACCCCGCGGCGTCGGCGTCGTTGACGGCGACCACCTGGCGTCCGGTCGCCTGCGAGATGACGTCCTCGACGTCGGTGCCGATCCACGACTTGTCGACGTTCGCGGCCGACTGCGCCACCCCGTGCAGCATCACCGCCGGGAAGGTCACCCCCACCGGCAGCTCGCTCGGCAGGTGGAACGCGTCGACGACCTCGGCGACGGTGCGCGCGACCGCCTCGGGCGTCGCGGGCTGCGGGGTGGGGATGCGGACGCGCTCGCCGCTGAACTCCCCGGTCCCCAGGTCCACCGGCGCACCCTTGATGCCGCTGCCGCCGATGTCGACGCCGAACGCCGTCTGCGGCCGCGCCTCGAGCAGGTGGTGCGCCTTCTCCTTGTGGTCGTGCCCGTCGTGCGCGTGATCGCGCTTGTGGTCGTGGTGGTTCATGGCAGTGTCAGCACCTCGGCTCCGGTCTCGGTCACGACGAGGGTGTGCTCGAACTGGGCGCTGCGGCGGCCGTCGGCCGTGACGACGGTCCACCCGTCGTCCCACATCTCCCAGTCCGGGGTCCCCAGGTTGAGCATCGGCTCGATCGTGAAGACCATGCCGGGCTCCATCACGGTCGCGTAGTGCGGCGCCGCGTCGTAGTGGGGCACCACGAGGCCGGTGTGGAACGCCTCGCCCACCCCGTGCCCCGTGTAGTCGCGCACGACCCCGTAGCCGAAGCGCTGCGCGTACTTCTCGATGACCCGCCCGATGACGTTGATCTCACGCCCGGGCTTGACGGCCTTGATGGCGCGCTCGAGCGACTCGCGGGTCCGTTCGATCAGCAGGGCGGACTCCTCGTCGAGCTCGCCGACGCCGAAGGTCGCGTTGTTGTCGCCGTGCACCCCGCCGATGTAGGCGGTGATGTCGATGTTCACCAGGTCGCCGTCCTGCAGCACCGTCGAGTCCGGGATGCCGTGGCAGATGACCTCGTTGACCGAGGTGCACAGCGACTTCGGGAAGCCCCGGTACCCGAGCGTCGACGGGTACGCGTGGTGGTCCATGAGGAACTCGTGGCCCACCCGGTCGAGCGCGTCCGTCGTGACGCCGGGGGCGACGTGACGGCCGACCTCCTCGAGCGCCTGCGCGGCGATCCGTGCGGCGACCCGGATCCGCTCGATCGTCTCGGGTGCCACGACGTCGCTGCCCGCGTGGTGCGCCGGCGCCGGGCGCCCCACGTACTCGGGTCGCGGGATCGAGGCCGGGACGTGCAGCTGAGGGCTGACCGTCCCCGGGACCAGGGCTGTTCTCGGCGCGTGCACGGTGGGCATAGATGGCAGTCTACGGAGGACGGGCCGTCGAGGGGCGGCCGGACCAGGGAGGGGACCATGACCTCGGACGTGGAGTTCTACTACAACGTCGCGACGGGCCAGGTCGAGGAGGGCAAGGCCTCCGCCTGGCAGGACCGGATGGGGCCGTACCCCACACGTGAGGCCGCTCAGCACGCGCTCGACATCGCGCGGGCCCGCTCCAGGGCCTGGGACGAGGAGAACGAGGAGGACCGCTGACGGTCCCGGACGTGCGAGGGGCGGGTGACCGACCGGTCACCCGCCCCTCGCAC